>NZ_JAQREZ010000075.1:0-14665 GCF_028598715.1 Pseudoalteromonas sp. GABNS16E | reverse complement strand
TTCAGCTTGCTTCAAAATAGTGAGGATCTGACTGTCTGTAAAATGTGCTTTTTTCATAATTTTCTCCTGTGTTTACAATAAGAGAAAATTCTACGTTTGGCATCTATTATTTTTCGGGGGGATTACCACATCACCACGTGGCTTATAGTGCAGATGAGTTAACAGAGCAGCTCATTCAGTTAAAGTGCAGAAGCAACTTTAAAATTAAAAACATTGCTGAGTACATGTTAGCAAATTCTAAAGAAGCAATTTATACCCACAGTGAAGCGGGTAAAGGCAAAATAATTATTCGCCCAGCCTTTGAAGTGTTTAGCGATGATTTTGCAACAATTGATGAGGTAACACGAGTACAAGGTTATTTTCATAGTAGCGAGATGACACGCTTTCCTACACGTATTCACAAAAGTGCGCAGCCGATTCACTATGGTGTGGCCTTTAAAATTAACTCAGAGCAAGCAGCAAAAGACTTTATTGCCAAGCTAACACTGATTATTAACGGGTAAATAAAAGCCGCTGAGTGAATAACTCCGCGGCTTTTTTAATTATACTTATTTACTTTTAATTAAGCTTACTTGCTTTTTAAAAAGTCATTAACTGATGCCAGTTCACGCTCTTTAAGCGCAATACAGTCATGGGTACTTTCTTCAAGCTTGCTTAGCGTACGCGCGTAGCCCGGTGTTTCTTCAATTTTATCTTTAAAGAATGCTTGCGTGGTTGCTAAACTTTGTTCATCACAACGCGCGGTTGTAAAGTACGGTAAGTTAGGCACAAAAAACGGCGGTAAGCTTTGTGTTACCTTGTCGTAATTGTTGTATATCCACTCAATAAATAGTGCTTGGCGTGGCTCGCTATAACTTTGACCCGCTAAAATAGTGCGCATATCAGATGCGGTTACTTCGTCGGTTAGGGTGTACGCTAATACCTGCTTTTGTAACTGCGCTTTGCCCATAAAGCCCATTGCAGCCAGCATGTTTGTGCGTACTTGTGGATCTTTAGTGGTTTTAAAGGTTGCCATAAATTGATCAAGTAAGGCTTTATCCCCATTATAGGCGGCAAGTTTTAAGTAGGTAGCTGCTAAATACGGATCCACTTTTTGCGGATCGTTTAAGTACACTTGCGTTTGCTCTTTTGCTTTGCTGATCACACGTTGATCTTCACCATCAAAACCAAGCAAGGACACAACACCTGCACGTAGTTGCGATACTGCACCGTCTTCGCCAGCTTGTGCTTCAAGTGAGTATTTTTTAGCTGCAGGCATTACTGCACTGCGAATAAACTCAGGCCATAACGCTTCGTTGCTTTCATCTTTAAAGGTATTTTTTTGCGATACCAAATAGCCCAGTGCTGTATTTGCAACACGAGGATGATCATCGCTCACAAATACTTCTAAGGTTTGCATTAACTTAGCCGCCGATATTACACCCGCATCAAGTAGTGCATCAGTGGCAGAGAGCAGCGCTAAACGCTCACGATCATTAAGTGCTTGCGGAGCATGTTTTATTAGTGAATCAAACTGCGCATCGTCCATTACCCAACGGTAATAACCTAGCGCCCCTTCATCGGGATAAATCCACTGTGGCTCAAAATCAAGTGTTAGGGTTTGGCTTTGCTTATTGAGTAAAATACTGGCTGTTTTTACTTTATCGCCAGCGCCATATTTTATCCCAACGGGGACATTCCAAAGCTGTGCGGGTGCATCTACACCAGCATTAGCAAAGCGACTTTGCGATATAGTAATTTTTTTACCGTCTTGTTTTACATCTACAAGCGGAAAAGAAGACTGTTCAATAAATGATTTTAAAACACTCGCAACATCTTTATTAGAAGCTTTACCTAGCGCTTCCCATAAATCGGCTGCTTCAGCGTTTTTATACGAGAATTTTTTTAAGTAACTTTGGATCCCTTTTTGGAATGCGTCTTCACCAATCCAGTTTTCAACCATAGCCAGTACTGCGCTGCCTTTACTGTAGGCAAGCCCTAAACCATCCATAATATCGGCTTCGGTTTTAATCGGTTTACGAATCGGCTTAGTGCTTAAGCGAGCATCTAATGCCATTACGTTGTTTTGTGGTAAATCGAGGTGAGATTCAAATTCTGGATTAAGCTGTTTAGTAATTTTTGCCGCCATCCAGCTGGCAAATGCTTCGTTTAACCATAAGTCGTTCCACCACTTCATGGTAACTAAGTTACCGTACCATTGATGGGCAAGCTCGTGAGCAATAATCGACACATTGCGCTGTTTTTTACTGCGTGTAGCGGCTGCTAAATCAACCAGTAATATATCTTCGCGGTAGGTTACTAGGCCTGAGTTTTCCATTGCGCCAAAAGGAAACTCGGGTACTGCTACCGAGTCGAGCTTTTTATAAATATAAGGAATACCAAAATACGCCTCAAGTGCAGCAAGTACTTTTGGCATGTTCTCTTTTGCGTAATCAGCTAAATGAATTTTACCCTGCGGGGTAATAACACGCCCTGGAATTGGCATGTCTTTTATTTCAAGCTCTTCAAAAGGGCCCACGGCCATAGCCACTAAATAAGAAGGAATAGGTGGCGTTTTATCAAAGTAATGCGTTGTCATCTCGCCGTTAACTGTGGTTTTAAGCTCTGGCGTATTGGCATAAACCTTTTGAGACGTTGGCGCTGTAATTGTTAACTGAAACGGTATTTTATAACTTGGCTCATCAAATACCGGAAATGCACGGCGTGCATCATTCATTTCAAACTGAGTAAATAAATAAGGTGTACCCTGATCAATTGTTTTGTATAAGCCCACACTTTGGCGATTATACGGCGCAGAAAAATCTATTTTTAGGGTGTACTTACCCGGTTGAATTTGCTCATCACAGCTAAATTTTACTTTTTCTGTTTTTAGCATTTCGTTATTTAAGTCGCAGTTTTCATCGCCTAGTAACTGCGCCATTTTAACAGCGTAAGCCACGCCGTTAAGTTCAATGTAATGAGTGGGTTTTAACACTTCTAGGGCTATTTCTGTCATCCCTGTAAAGGTGTCTTGGCTTGGGTCGAGTGTTAACGACACCTTTTGTGAACTTGGTTTAGCAAGCTTTTCGATAACGAACTCGTTAGCGCTGGCAGTAGTCATTGCTAAAGCAACACTTACTGTTAATAGGCTTTTTAAAAACATAGTGATCCCTAGATTGTTGTTGTTAGAAACTGACTCAAACAGGCATTTCTATGCCCTTAAAAATTGAGATTTAGATATCCTAGCAGTTTTTTTTATGAGAGTAATTTAATAAAGTGGCTGCTTGGATTTAAAATAGTAACAAATAGTGTCAGTGGCTCTGGCGCTGCTTAAAGCGTTGCCAATGCAGCTGTGGGTTAATGGTGCGAATTTGCTGTATTACGTTGTTTAGTAAGGCGGTATCGTCAAATTTATCATTGGGGTATTCGTTAAACCCCATTAAATAATTAAAGGCGTCTTTTGAATTAGCCTGTAATGCGTAAATACGTACTTGTTGCTCAAAATTAAGTCGTAGGCTACTTATGGCGGTTTTCATACCGAGTTGATCAACAGTGGGAATGGCACATTTTTGCAAATAACCCGCACGCTCACCTTCACCAGTAAACCAAATGCGTACTTTTTCGCTGTAACGGCCAGACTTAGCCGGTAAATCAAACAACAAACGTGTGTGATTATGTGCTTTAACAAAGGCAATAAAGTCGTTAAGCCCTGCATCAACTAAGGCTTGATGCACCGGAACTAAGCGCGCTTTTATTTTTCCATTAGTATGAAAATTAAAACATAAAATGCCATTTTTAAGCTCAAGATCGTCAAGCGTTAAGCAGCCAATTTCATCGCTATATGCGCCACTGTAATAGGCAATTAAAGGCAACCAAAAATGCCAATGCTTTGCTTGCTCTCTTGCTACTTTAAAGTCGCCATAAATATAGCCGTTATAAAGCGTATGCAGTTCCATTGCTGAAAAAGGGCGGCGGCCAAGATGGGTTTTCAACGTAATTCCTTGAAATTAATGACATGTTATATTTTATACTTAAAACAGATAAACATGCGAGTATCGATTTTAGTATTTATGTTTTTAGCTACAAAACAAAAACACCCACTTAAAAAGCAGGTGTTGTATTCACTATTTAATTTATAGTGGCAGTTATTCGCTAAGTGCGCGTGCTAAGCCAACAGGCTCTATTTCTACACACACTTGGTCGTCATTCCAATTTAAACCAACTAATGCGCTGTCTTCGTTTAAATCTTCTACCCACTCATCTAAAAATTCATCTAAATTAATTTCTACAGGCGTAAATTCTTGCCACTCTTCTTTACACTGGGCTTTTGCTGCGTCTTCGCTTTCCCATAAAAGCAGTACATCCGTTTCGGCAAACTGGTTAGATTCGCACACTACAAAGCCGCCGTCGTCGCCACCTAACGCCCACACTTGCTCGCTTAAACGTACTTTTTCTACAAAGCTAACTAGTTGTGATTCAATTTCAATATCGCTCATGTGTTTACCTTATTTGTTTAGAGTCTGGGATCGGTGCTTACTGCAGCTTGACGCGTGCCATAGTCGTTATAAAAACTGACTAAAGCTGCGTGTTGGCTAAAGTCTGTTAATTCACGAAAGCAAATCCAATCAAGTAGGCAGTATAAACTGATGTTAAGGCATTCACAGCCTTTAAATTCATCATCGTTTAAATGACTATTTAAATAGCTTAATGTTTGTGCAATTCGTTCGTTTTGCAGATTAAAAAATAATTTATCGTCGTTAGTATCAAACCCTGAGCGTCTGCTAAGTGCTAATTCTACTAACGAGTCGTTACAGGCGTTAATAATATTAAGTAGGTGCTCTTGCGACCAGCTTAGTGGTGTTTTACCAGCCTTGGCGATAAGGTAACGTAAAATAATGGTTGAATCGCTTAGCGTTAAATCGCCATCAATTAAAACCGGTATTTTTCTTCCTGGGTTGTTACTGGCTAAGGTAGGGCGGTCTTGCTCAGAAAAAATATCTAGGTTTACTAGCGCTAAGTCAACATTGTTTTGTGCTGCCCACATTCTTACTCTGCGCGCAAATGGAGAAGGGTTAGATCCTATAAGTTTCATAATTGCTCCTAAAAAAAGCCGCATAAGCGGCTTTTTGTGTTGCGATAAGTCAACGTTATTCTGAGCGGCTTGTCACTTCTAGTAAGTGATAGCCAAACTGTGTTTGTACAGGGCCTTGTACTTGATTAATTGGCGCTGAAAATACAACTTTGTCAAATTCAGGTACCATCATACCTGGGCCAAACTCGCCAAGTGCTCCGCCGTCTTGACCAGAAGGACAGTTTGAATATGTTTTTGCAAGCTCTGCAAAGTCTTCGCCTTGTTCAATCTTAGCTTTTAAATCTAAGCACTCTGCTTCGCTGTCTACTAAAATGTGCCTTGCACTTGCCACTGCCATAAAATCTCCTGTTTAAAGTTGGTGTATTTAACCATTAAAGCCAGTCTAGTTAGTTTTAACTCGCAGTACCAGTATAAACTTAATTGATGAGTAGCGTATTTTCAATTGCATCAATTAATTCTTTTGAATTAGGAGCTACTTTACTGTTAAAGCGTTTAATTGTTTTGCGATCAGCTGAAACTAAATATTTATAAAAGTTCCAGTTAGGTGAGCTGGTCTGCGCGTTTAAGTGTTTAAATATTGGATTTGCATCACTGCCGCGAACTTCGCTGGTAGTAAACATAGTAAACGTAACGCCGTAATTAATAAAACACACTTTTGCTATGTCTTTTTCATCGTTTTCTTCTTGAAAAAAATCATCAGATGGAAAACCTAATACCACTAAACCTTTGTCTTTGTATTGTTGGTGTACTTTTTCAAGACCTTCAAATTGAGATGTAAAACCACAATTGCTAGCCGTATTTACAATGAGCAAAGGGCGGTTTTTAAATTGGCATAAGTTTAAGGATTCTTTCGAGCGCAGCTTACGTATCTCTACATTTGTAAAGTCTTCACATTGTTGCTGCTGTTGTTTGCTGGGTAACGTGTCGTTTGCTTGGGCAGCTAAGCTCGTAATAAAAATACTGAGCCCTAGTATCGTTTTTTTTAACATACTCAACGCCTAAATTTATAATTGTTTGACTAGTCTATCTTACGCTAATATGCACAAAAGTGATCAACAATATTAAGCTGTTATGACTACACGTTTAGCCACTATAGAAGATTTACCTGCCATTGTCGCAATATACAACGAAACGATCGCCTCGCGTATGGTGACCGCCGATACCGAAGAAGTATCGGTACAGAGCAAACGTGAGTGGTTTAATAGCCACACCGGTAAACGGCCTATTTATGTTTATTGCGAAAATGACCAAGTACTTGCCTGGCTAAGTTATAAATCGTTTTATGGGCGCCCCGCATACGATGGCACCGTCGAAATGAGCATTTATATTACCAAAGCGGCGCAAGGTAAAGGACTTGGCAAAAAGCTGATGGAGTTTGCCCAAATAGAGGCTAAACAGCTCGGAATTGATGTATTGCTTGGTTTTATATTTAGCCACAACTTACCAAGTATTAAGTTATTCAAGCACTTTGGTTTTAGCGTATGGGGTGAGTTGCCTCATATCGCGGTAATGGATAACACGCGCTACAGTTTAACAATATTCGGTAAGCATCTACCAAAATAGTTGTGGAGCTTATCGGTAAAAAAATCAAAATTAAGTCTAACAACCTATACCAACTAAGAAATTATAGGCTACGCTATTAACATATAAAGTGTTTACGATAGTGTGGCTTAATGAGTCGAAAAATTTTAATTGTAGATAGCAGCAGTGTTATCGCAATGAGAGTGAAAGTTTTACTAGAATTAATAGGTTGTGAGGCTGAGCTCGTTCATTACTCTATGATTGATTTATACTCTAACACCAGCCAGTATGACTTGGTAATTGGTGCTTACGGAGTACCGTGTGAAGTAGTAAAGTCGATAGCTCAAAAAATCTCACAAGACCGCTGTGTATTACTTGCCCCTAAAGCCGAAAGCGGTGAGCAACTTAGCGCCTTTAGCGAGCTTAATAAGTTAGTCCCAGATGCAACGGTTATTTATCCGTTTTTTTCAAATAAAGAAATTACCTCATTACTCGAAAACCTCTTAGAGCTTGGATCTAGCCACGTTTTAAAACTCCCCACTATTTTACTTGTTGATCATATGCCTGAGCGCCTTGAAAAAATGAAAAGTAATTTAGTCGGGGCGCATATCAAAACGCTAACCGCAACCAGCGCAACCGAAGCGGTGGCAGTGGCTAATGAAAACAGTATAGATATTTTAATTAGCGATTTTAGCTTTGAAGATGGCACCGGTTTAAATATTTTTTCTGCTATTAAAATGTCTCAGCCAGATTGCCGATGCTTATTGTTTACCGCACGCCCTGAGCAAGTTTCAATGATTGAGGCAATTCGTAAAGGGGTTGAAGATGTTTTAATAAAGCCTCTAACCGATAGCGTACTGCTGCAATCGGTACATAAATTGTGGCAAACAGAGCTTTTAAAACGCCGTAACGCTGAGCTAGTTGAGCGTTTACAAGATACCGTTGATGCATTAATCGAAAAAGACAGCCTATTACAAGTTATTTATAAAAATACGCCTGACGCCATTATGCTATTTGAACGCAGCGGCAAAGTAATAGAAGCAAATGATGCCTGCTTAAGGCTGTTTAAGCTACCCTTTGACAAACTCGCGGGCTTTTCTGTATTTGAATTTTTAGATGAGGAATCAAGTGCTGAAATAAAAAATAAAATCAGCACACTCAATCGTAACCGCCAATTTAGTAGCGACCTACGTTTGCAAAAAACAGACGGCGGGTATATTCCGCTGGTTGGCTCGTTTAACGAAATAGACCACCATGGCGAAATTGCGTTAGCGGTTATATTTAAAAATGTAACTCACTTAAAACAAAAAGAAGAATTACTCCTTGAAGCTAAAGACTTACTTGAGGAGCAAGTGCGAGCTCGTACTTCGCAGCTAGAGCATGCTAAAAATGTGGCCGAAGCTGCCAATTTAAGCAAATCGGAATTTTTGGCTAACATGTCGCACGAGTTACGCACCCCTATGCACTCTATATTAAGCTTTTCTCGATTTGGTTTGAGTAAGTTAGAAGCAGGCGATTTTGCTAAAGATAAACTTTTAAAGTACTTGTCGCGTATTGAAAGCAGCGGCGAGCGTTTATTGTCGTTATTAAACAACTTACTTGATTTATCAAAATTGGATGTGGGGAAATTTCCATTTAATCCACGCCCATACAATATAGAAAGTATTATAAAAACCAGTATTGATGATGTCTCTGGTACGGCTATGGAAAAAGAAATTGAAATTGTTTTTTCAAAACCCGGGCCAGTGGTTGTGCAGTGTGATGAAGAGCAAATTAATCAGCTATTGCGCAATGTGTTAGGTAACGCACTTAAATTTAGCGAACCTAAAAGTCGTATTGAAGTGAACTTAATGGCTGATCAAAACAGTGCCATTATTGATGTAATAGACAATGGAATAGGTATACCTGAGGATGAATTAGAGCACGTGTTTACTAAATTTGTACAAAGCAGCAAAACGAACAGTGGCGCTGGTGGTACTGGTTTAGGGCTTGCGCTTTGTAGAGAGTTTGTAGCACTTCATCAAGGCGAAATTACGGCAAGTAATAATAGCGATGGTGGTGCAACAATTAGGATTCAGGTACCCCTAGAAATAGATTTAGATGAGCATTTAGCCGATGATAAGCTAGCAGTGCAAGATAGCTAATTATATGTGTAAGTAATGTTTAAATGATATTTAATTGGATGATGAAAATATGGCCTTAACTAAAATTCTTGCTGTAGATGATGAACCTTTCAACCGTGAAATTATTGAAGAAATTTTAGAAGATCTTGATTTCGAATTACAAGTTGCCACAAGCGGCCCTGAGTGTTTAGCCATGGTTGAAGGCTACATGCCCCAAGTTATTTTACTTGATGTAAGTATGCCGCAAATGAATGGCTACGAAGTGTGTAAAGCATTAAAGGCGAATCCGAATACCGCGCATATAATTGTTATGTTTGTTTCCGCTAGAGGAACGGTTGAAGAGCGTATGGAAGGTTACTCAGTCGGTGCCGAGGATTACATTGTAAAACCGTTTGGGCATGATGAGCTTAAATCAAAACTTAAAAACTTAAACCAAGTATTAATAGAAAAACAAAGCCTTGAAAAACAAGTAGAAGATGCAACATCTACGGCATTTAACGCTATGGCAAACAGTAGCGAAATGGGGCAAATAGTTAACTACATTGAAAACATTGGTTTTATTAATAATCCGCAAGATTTAGGTAAAGCCTTAATAGACTGCTTACAAACGTTTGACCTACAAAGTAATGTTGAATTTAGACATCTTGATACAATAGAGCACTTTGCTCTTAGCGGAGTGTGTTCACCTATTGTAATTGAGCTGTTTGATATGCTTAAAAACAAAGGTCGCTTACATGAGTTTTCTCACCGAATATTAGTTAACTACGAGATGATAAGCTTATTAATTCTGAATATGCCAGATCACGACCCAGATAAACACGGGCGTATTCGTGACCACGTTTGCTTTATTGTCAGTGTGACTGAGCAGCAGTTACGTGCAATTATGACCAAGCAAATGCTTGAGTCGCAGCAGCAAAAGCTAAATGATGTAGCCAGCACAGTGCATAGTAAGTTTCATGGCTTAATTGGGTTACTAAACGAAAACCGCGAAAGTAACGAAAAAGTATTCAAGCAATTACAAGAAGACTTAGAAGTACGCATACCCACAATGGGATTAGATGAAGACCAAGAGGTGTTTATTTATAAAAAAGTGGACGAAACTATTCAAAATTCAATTGCCAGAGAAGAGTCGGTTAAACAAGTTAAAGCCGCCTTTGCTGAAATTGAACAAGATTTATCTTTGTTACTTAAAAAATAAACCTCTCATAATAAGGCTCACCTGAGTGATTTACGCATCACGAGGTAAGCCTTTTTCGACAATTCTAATTAGGCGCTGTGTTTTACGAAGTTGTTCTCTTTGTTTATTATTTTGTTGCTCAAGCGCCCACTCTATATGCTCTTTTACTAGCTGCGAGCTAGACTCATGTTTGCTTTCTAAAGCGTTAATAATGCTAGGGCTAAAATCGGCATTGCCTAAACCCACCGCTAAATTACGCAACCAACGTTCGTGTCCAATACGGCGAATAGGGCTGCCTTCGGTATTTTTTAAAAAAGTAGGTTCGTCCCAGTCAAATAGTTCAAGTAAGTCTTTGTTTTTTAGTTGTGTACGGGGATGGAAGTCTTGCTCATCGGTAATTTGACCATAACGGTTCCATGGGCAAACCAATTGGCAATCGTCGCAGCCATAAACTCGGTTCCCCAATAATGCACGGTATTGCTCAGGTATAGGCCCTTGGTGCTCAATGGTTAAGTACGAAATACATTTGCGTGCATCTACCACATAGGGCTCTACAATTGCCCCTGTTGGGCAAAGCGTAATGCAAGCAACGCATTTTCCGCAGCCTTCAAACGTATTTTCATTATCAATTGGCAGGGGTAAATCAACAAAAAGCTCACCTAAAAAAAACCACGACCCAGCTTCTTGGTTTATTAATAAAGAGTGTTTACCTCGCCAGCCTAATCCCGCTTTTTCAGCAAGCTGGCGCTCAAGCACAGGCGCAGAGTCTACAAATGGCCTAAAACCGTAATCGCCAATTTCTTGCTCTATTTTTTGGCCCAGCTTTTTTAGTCGGTTGCGCATTAATTTGTGATAGTCACGCCCTAATGCGTAGCGGCTAATGTAGGCTTTTTCGGTGTTTTTTAGTGTTTTGGCAAAACTAGCATCAGGGGGCAGGTAGTTCATTTTTACCGAAATAACCCGCTGGGTGCCAGGGACTAGTTCAGCAGGGCGTGCGCGTTTCATGCCATGGGCTGCCATATAATCCATAGAGCCGTGGTAGCCTGCATCTAACCAGCGCTCTAATTGTGCTTCGTGTTTAGATAGGTCTATATCGGTAATACCCACCTCACTAAAGCCGAGTTCTTGGCCCCAGGCTTTAATATTTTTGGCTAGCTGTTGGTAGTTGGGGGTTGAGTTACTCACACACATTACACACTTAAATAATTAGCTGCGTAATTTACCATATTTATAAAGCGCTGTTGAATGTTGCCAGTTAAAATATTAAGACAATATAGCGCTCGGCTTTTGTTTTGAAATTGCTTATTGCACAAAGCGCTTTAATTGCTGTTGTGTTTGCTGGCTAAGTGCATGTGATTGCTGGCTATTACTTAGTGCATGATCAATAGCGCTTTTAGCTTGCTCGCCTAAGGTAACAATTTGCTCTACCGATTGGTGAGTGTGCTGCTGCGCTTGCTCTAGCGTATGCACCGCATCCGCTATTTGCTGTAGCTGCTGTTGGTTTTGTTCAAACTCACCTAGCATTGTTTTAAACCCTTCAGAGGTATTACTAATGGCGCTTTGTGCGGTACCTGAGTGGCTAATTAACTGCTCACTTTCTTGGTTGGTTTCGTTAACCAGCTCATTCATTTGGTTAATAAAGTCGCTTATTTGTCGGGTTGCACCACTTACTTTTACCGATAATGTACGTACTTCATCAGCAACAACAGCAAATCCTCTGCCAGCTTCACCAGCGCGTGCCGCTTCAATGGCAGCGTTTAGTGCCAGTAAATTAGTTTGATCCGAAAACTCCTCAACCATTTTTAAAATGCTGCGAATGTTTTCGCTGTTTTCTTTAAGGCCAGACACCGTTTTAGAAAATCTTTGCAGCAAAGTACCAATAAGCGACACCTTATCGACTAAGCTTGCAAGCTCTTGCGACGAAAGCTTAACAAAGTCTAAGTGCTCGCTGTTAACGCTATGAACGCTGTCGGTATTGCTCACTATGCCTTCTAAGCTTTGCACTATTTGGTTACTCGCATTAATAATATTGTGGCTTAGCTGAGTTTGCTGCTCACTTAACTGCTGCGTATTTTGCATAGCGGTATTTACATCAACATTACTTTGCTCGCTGGCTTTAGCGCTGGCGTGAGTTGTACTTAGTAAATCACTTAAGTGGTTAGTAAATAAGTTATATTGCGTACTTAGTTCTTTAAATTCGTCAAAAGAAAATTGCGGTAAGTTGGCGGCTAAATTAGCCTCTTGCTGGTTTATGTTTACTAAAGTGTCGCACATAGCTTTTACAGGGCGCACTATTAAATAGCGCATATAAAAAATAGTAAAGGCAAAGCCCGCTACAATAACCAAGGTTAACAACCAAAATGCGCTAGTACTGTGCTGCTCGCTTAAGCTTTGATATAACCAAAATAAGGTAATGGCCTGAAACAAAAAAACAAAGCTTAAATTACCCACTATTTTACGCGTAAGCGTATAAAAAAATGTTCGCTCAATATAATTATAAAATTGCATTACACCACTCATTTATTGCTTACCCATCTAGGGCGTGTTGACCTTTGATGGTTGAATTTGCAGCAGTATGTTTGGCTTTTAGGCAAGGCAGAGCCTATGAAGTGTGGTTATTCCCCATAAATAGGCGATAACGCTGCATAAATGCCAAACATGCGCTGCCCTTTGGGTTCTGCCTAAGGGCGATAAACTCTTTGTTACTCGGTTTTTACTTAGCCCACTAGGTTACAAGCCTCGCGCCGCGATTTAATCGCCCCTAGATTGAACAAATTTCAATCCGCAAAGATCATCACGCCCTAGCTAGATTATCGACTAAGTTACCGTTAACTCAAGTAATAATGTTTGCTAAATATTTTTTAGAGCGAGCGGGGTAATTAGTAAAAATACCATGCACCCCAATTTTTAGCATAAAATCCATGTCTTCTGGCCTATCTACGGTGTAGGCATAAACTTGCAGGCCTCGCGCTATGGCATCATCTACAAAAGCTTTGTTTACAAAGCTTTTGTCTACATGAACACTATACGCATTTAACTGTTGAGCAAACTGTGCATAATTTAACGGAATTGATGAGGTTAACGCGCCAATGTGTAACCACGGTAACCTATTTTTAAGCCAATGAATTTGATGGTGATCAAACGACGACACTAAAATATTACCTTTAGTAATAACGCCTTTAGCAATATTGTTGTTTAAAATAGTGGCAAACTTTTCAAGCTCAAAGGTATGTTTAAGCTCTATATTGAGTAATGTCTTATTGTTATTCCAATCAAGTAATTGCTGTAGAGTGGGGATTTGCTCGCCGTTACCGGCATCCAACAGACTAAGTTGCTGCGCGGTAAAGTCGCTTACTTTACCCTGCCCGCTGGTGGTTCTATCTAGCCACGAGTCGTGTATGAGCATATAGTCATCAAGCGCACTTTGAATATCAACTTCAATGCCATCTACCCCTACATTTAACGCTTCTAAAATAGCGCTTTTAGTGTTTTCAGGGTAATTGCCGCTTGCCCCGCGGTGCGCAAATATTTTCATTTTCTAGCCTTTTGAGTAATAGACCACGTTTCAAAACAGGCTGCACTGACTATGAGTGCACCGCCAATAAGTGTTAGTAGCGTTGGCCGCTCATGAATAATAACAATAGCCAACAAAGTGCCGTAAAGCGGCTGCAAGCACGAAATTAACCCCGCAGTAGCTGCCGATAAGTGCTTTAAACTCGCTGCAAATAGCGAGTGCGGTGTAGCGGTAAAAATAATACCCGCCACAGCAATTAAAATAAGGTCGTGGTTACTTACCTCATATACAGGGACCTTAATAAATGCGCAAAGCATAACACTTGCCACTAAGGTTTGATAAAACATGGTTTGTGGGCCGCCATACTGGCTAAAAAAGCGTTTATGGGTAATATTTCTAATCGAAAAAAACAAAGCCGAAACCACACCCATAATAACCCCTAAGGTTACATCGTCGCCTAAATTTGCGCTGGGTACGAGTAAATATATACCTAATACAACCACAGCTGCGCTTATAATATCTTTTGCTTGGGGCCTGCTTTTATTAAACAAGGGCTCTAAAAATACCGTCATTACTGGGTAGCTAAAAAAAGCCAGCATACCCACAGTTACGCCCGCCATTTGCATGCCTGCAAAGTAAGTAACCCAATGCATGCCTACCGCTACACCTAAAAATAACGCAATGAGGTAATCTTTTGGTTTGTTTAACTTAATTTGTTTTTTTTGAAAGTACAGCATAGCCAAAATTGCCATGCCAGCAATAGCGGTACGATACACCGTAATATCAATTGCATTTAACCCTATTAACTTTGCAAAAAGGGCGGTGCCCCCAAAAAGTAACACGGCAATATGTAAGTAAACCAGGCTTTGCTGTTGTGGCTGCATTTAAATGAGAACTCCTTTTTTTATTATCTTATCACTGGGTGCGAACTCACAGGATGAAATTTTTAAAACATGACAAATGTCAGCAAAGTTAATGACATTTCACACTCTTATTATTTTTTGGCTTTGGCATAGTTAACTTATCTTAATGGGAGGTGGCTATGAATACGTTAATTTTAATAAGTCTCGCTATTAGCGAGTTTTTAGAATCACTTAGCTTTAGTGTTTCAATAAATGATTACTTTATACTCATTAGGGGCTGTTGATCTTTGTAGTACATATATCAATCAGCCCACATTGGTAGCCACATCATAGTAAATGCTAAAGCGAGCATTGAATGATAATTTCGTTCAAGCTTTTCATACCGCGTGGCTATCC
>NZ_JAQREZ010000074.1:0-15511 GCF_028598715.1 Pseudoalteromonas sp. GABNS16E | reverse complement strand
TAAATGCGGTGTCTAAAGCTGTTTTAATATTCATAAAAAAATCCGATGGCAAATGCTCATCGGATTCTTACATCTATAGAAGATCGGTCAACTGATCATTAAAATATTTCTTAACTGATCGGCATTAAGCTTAAGCTCCTTTTTTATGGTGATATTTAAGTCGATTGGTATTACTGGCGATTAATTTTTACCGCAAAAGGCGTATCGTTATAGTGCGTTGAACGATACGGATTTATATCCAGCCCACCGCGGCGCGTATAACGCGCATAGACTTCAAGCTCTTTAATGTTTAGCTGCGTGGTTAAATCACTATAAATACGCTCTATACATTGCTCATGAAACTCATTGTGGGTTCTAAATGAAATTAAATAACGCAAGAGTGCCTCATGGCATATTTGCTCACCAGTGTAACGAATAATTATACTGGCCCAATCTGGTTGCGAGGTAATTAAGCAGTTAGATTTAAGCAAATGGCTGTGCAGGGTCTCAGTAACCAGGGTGTCACTCTTTGATTTAAGTGAGTAAGCGTCAATATCGTAGTTATCTATTTCAATATCTAAATCGTCAATACACTGCCCAGGTAATGGCGTGCAAGGTAAGCAGTTATAGTCATCAGGTGCGTATAACGTTACCGCTACATCGCTATTTACCGCATTTGATAAGTCTTCAATTAAATGCTGTTTTACCACCTCAATACTTTCAAAGCGGGTTTGATTAAAGCTATTTAAGTAAAGTTTAAACGACTTAGACTCAATAATATGGCTGCTTTGGCACGCAAAAGTAAACAGCGCCACGGCAACCTGCGGTTTACCTTTAGCGTTTAACCACGAAAGCTCATAACCTGTCCAAATATCTTGGCCTTTAAAGGGCAACTCGGCTTCGTCAATATTTAAAGCATCACGATTTAACTTGCGGGCAATAGGAAAAAGCAAGCTAGGCGAATATACATCTACGTATTCAGTAGATTGTCCTAACACACTACCTTTAAGGTCTGGAGAATTGCTGTAATCTGTCATGTTTGCTCTTAAATAGTTACAATAGGGACATTATATCTAATTTAAATGAGTTTCGCAGTATGTCTGTTGCAATGCAAATGGCCCAACTTCACACGCAATTTTGTGAAAAAACCGTTAAAAACACCGCTAAATATCCGCTTATGGCACACGATGAACAATGGCCTAGCCCTTGCGAGTTTGGCGAGGTAGACGCACAAGGCAATATTCAATGGAAAAGTGCTTTGCAAACCCCCGCAGGTTCATTATCAGATTTAGCTAACGCGCTTGAGCTGAGCTTCCCAGCTGGGGTTGATGAGTTTTATGGGCACATCTATGGCGGTAGCATTTTAGCTAGTATAGATGGTCATCGTGTGGAGTTATTACAAGCTTGGAATAAAGATGATTTTGACCTGCTGCAACAAAATATTACCGGTCATGTATTAATGAAACGAAAATTAAAGCAGCCAGAAACCCTATTCATTGGTTTAACTGAGCAAGATGACTTACTGGTTACCGTGCAGGTAAATACCGGTGAGGTATGTTTAGAGTACGTAGGTAAAAAGCCGCATCATGTACTTGCACCCAATATAGAATCTTTTTTAAAAGCGCTTGAGGTTTAGATTAATTAAACCAATGTGCAGAAATAGTTAATTATTGTGCAGGATAAGCCCTTTGCAAGACGCGTTAAAGGTTGCTCAGTTATTACAGAAAAAAGTAACGATATTGTAGCCTTACTCGCCGCCTTTACTTAATTTAATTGAGCATTAAAAAATCAGCTTAGTGCAATGCATTAAGCTAATTTTGTATAAGGTGTGTAACTTTATTTTGCAAAGTGCAGGCTTTTAGTTACTGAAAATCCCACGAAACATTAGATACCAACCCACATGGCTCACACCTAAAATCAAATAACCCAAACCACGGCTCTGGTAATTTCCACTCACTATTGCAGCTAGGGCATTTACGCTCAAGTTCTGAGGCTTTATCTACACCGCCTACACGGTATAAATAATAATAAACCGGTTTTTGAGTTAAAAAGCGGATACGTTTAGCAATGTCTTTACCGCGGCGATATAAGTCACTTTGTGTGCTTGATATTTCTTCAAGCGCTGGAAATTCACACCGAGTAGCGCCGTTAATTTGTATTTGATCGCAGGCTTGCCAATCTTCTTGCCATTTTATGAGTGTTTTATAATCACCATTTGCAATGGCCGGAATAGTAAACAATGGCACGGGTAAAAAGTCATCACCACAATACAGTGGGCTACAGGTATGCACATAGGTTGTGTATAAAATATAGCTTGAAGGCGATTTACAGGTATCGGCACCGTTTGAGTGAATGTCTTGGCCAATAACTTTTATTTTAGGAGCAAGTAAACCTGCACTGTGCAGCTTCTCAATACTGTGTTTTACAAAAGGGCTATTATTTAATGGGTGCATGGCGTCTTCGGTTGGGCACATTACACGGGTAATAAAATAGCCATCTTTTAGTACAGTTGGGAATTCTTCACCCATAATTTGGCCGTTAAAACGCAGTGCATTAACTAATCGGTTAATGGCTTGCTCAGCGTGCTCTAGGGTGGTGTCTTGGTAGCAGTCAAACGTTAAATCAACAACGAACATTTATAGTCTCAAATTATTTTTGCTCTAACAGGGCTAGCAACCTATCGAGTTTTTTCTCAATGCGATCGAGTTGAGATGTTTTAGGCTCAACGATGCTCTGCTCAGGGTTTTTCATTAAATTATGAATTGAATCAGGGTTATTCTTATATTGGCTTACTGCGGCAATAATAACCGGCATAGGCACAGGTTGTGCTAAACGGCTTTTAGTTAGGGCAACAGTAGGGGTTTTGCCTTCATCAAGAAGGACTTTAATTGCATCAAATACAACTGCATTCATTAGATTTGTAACTCTTTAATATATAAGCGCAGCAAGTGTTTGCTGCGCGGGTGCTATAGTAGCAACAATACCAAGGCGCATAAAGCCTTGGCATAAGCAGAGGGGGGATTATACCAATTCGCAATATTACTTAATCATTTTGCGGGGCTAAACGTGTCGCTACCTGTGTTAAACATTTTTCATTTAGAACAAGCAAATAGTGAGTTCTTGCTTAGCTATAAACACGTTTATCGAGCCTCAAAATAGGTCGCATAATTAAGCAAATTTGTATTACTTACCTTCTTGGCGAAGCCTCACATCAAGTTCATCAATTACTTCGCTCCACGCGCCATCTTCTGCTAGCGATTCTGCTAAAAAATGCTGCTGTGATTCATCCCAAAAAGGAGCTTGTTGTAAAAGCGTTGTGTCTTCTAGTGAGTGAGAAGCAATAAAATCGTCAATCTGTTGTTCTGAGCTAGGTAAACCCAATTGTGCAAACAACGTTTTCATATCGTGTTTTGTCGTATCCATATTATTACTCCATCTGATTAAATTAAACCAAGCTTAGAGCCAGACTATAGGCTTTGCTAGTTAAACTCTCGCTGAATTGACGGTATTTTTGCTTTAGGTATATAGTTAACTTGCAGTATAGATAAACATTTTCGCCATACAATTACCAATTACTTTATATACGGTAAATAGTTTGGCAACGTTGAGGGTAGTAAAGCAAAAAGGATACACAATGACAGTCACCTCTAATGAGCACACATTAAGCGTACAATACCTTGCCCCTGAAGATATAAGCACTGCAGGGAGTTTAATCTATCAGGCCTATCATGATGATCCGCTACTTCAAAATTTATTAGGTTATGATCAACATAATATAGCTGCCTACGAGAAAAAATTACGCTCAGTGATACGCGAAGAGCTCAGTGCTTTTTGGCAAGAAAAACTGCCATTAATAGGCTTGTACCGCGATGATAAATTAAAAGCGGTGGCGTGTGTATTTGAGTCAAGCAGCCAATTACAACCAGAGCGTTATTGGCATTGGCGCTTAAAGTTAATGCTGAGCGCAGGGTATTTGCAAACCAACCAACTAATAGAAAAAGAGCAAACAATACGCACTGCGCTTAATGAGATTGGCGATTACTACTATTTAGCGTTTATTGCGGTAGACCCGCACGTGCAAGGCCACGGACTTGGGCGCTACCTGTTACGAGGCTTAGATGATTTAGCAACTAAAAATACAGGGGCTAAAGGGCTTGCCGTTTTTGTTACACGCCAAGAGCATAATACGTTTTTTAAATCAGAAGGATTTAGCACTTATAAAGCACTTGCCTTTAATAAAGTATCCGGAGAGCTTCTTTTTAAACCATATGCAAAGTAAGTCTGTAAGCGATAAGCGCCATTACGGACATATACCCGTGAGATATATCTTACATTGACGTGCGCATTATCAGTTACGTTCGTTCGTAAATGCAGCTTTAAAATGGTAAGTTTTTGTTTAATATAGGGTTTTGTATTTTTTCATATATATTACGAAAAATTAATTTTGTTTACCTAGTAGGATGAAACCCAAACTCGCGTAGTATTCAACTTGTCAAGACGACATAGCTTAATGACTAAGCTACTGCCAAGGATACGGAATAGGCAACATAGCAGATGCTAGCAGGAAGCATAAAGGACAAGTTAAAAAGGACGCAAGGACGAACTAGGAAGTGCATGAAGCGCTTAGTAGTTGGAACTACTTAAGGATATTTACGGATGAGGCTACAGGAAGTAGCAGGAGCGTTAGTTTACGCAGGATGGCCAAAGCGGCAAGTGGAAAATGCAGGATGCATTTAAAGTGGCAGGAGCTACTTAAAAGGATGACCAATGATGATGCTACAGCAAGTAGCCAAGCGTTAGTTTACGTGGGTTAGCCAGGATTGTTATGGATTTTGCAGGATGCAATTTTGAGGGTAAATAGGGTTGTTTACTCGTTCAGGGGATGATAATACGGATTTTGGGTCAAGGATAACAAGCAGGATGCTGTAAGAGTGGGGCGTAACTTTTGTTACGCCTTAGTTTTATGTATTAACTTATTTTAGTGGTTTCATTTTAACCCCACCGGTTTTAACGATTAGAGTTAAATTTTGTGTGGCGGCACAACAACGCTTTTTAGCATTTCATTTTCCATAATTAAAATACCTTGGTAGGCATTTTCGCCATCACTTGAAAACTCAAACATAAATTCGCTTTTGATCCCCGGTTTGCCATTTTTTAAAATGCCAAAGCGGCGTTTTGTGCACGCTACGCTCATTAACTGAACCTGTAATTGCTCAGCTTGGCGCGCGGCATGACTGTTAGCAGCTTCTGCCACTTTTCGATTTAGCCAAAATAAGTAAATTACAGTGCCAATGGCGATAAACGTCCACAAAGTAGCCATTAAGAGAACAACCTTCCAATTGCGCGAGCGAGCGTTTCGCTGCGATTTTCTTTACGTAATAAGCCTAATAAATGTGGGCGTATAGTGGGTATTGCAACTAAATCAGCAAAGATACTGGGAAATAGCTCGGCAATTTGCTGGTGGTGCGCACAATTATCCATAAAAATATGTAAGCGCTCAGGCTCTTCTAGTTGAGAAAAGCATCGCCCTGCAATCGTTAAAAGTACATCTGAATCAGTGCCAACAGATGAGCTTAATGCAGCATCTACTAGTTGTGTACACAGCCCTTGGGCTTGGCCTTTTGAAAGCGAGCGCAGTGCGGCAGTTAGTGCAATTGTATCGTTATTTTCAATGGCAGTGTGGCCATAGGCGACTAAAAGCTCACTGAGTGATGGCGGTATTTCTACATGTTCAAGCATGGCGCTCAAAGGCTGCAATACCTCTAGTGGTAAATGCGGCCAAGCTTTTTGCAAGTTTGCTAAGTTGTTGTCGTTATTTAGGCGCAGTGCAAAATCGGCAATACCTTGTAGCGCAACGCTTTGCCAATCATCAAAACCTAAAGTGCCACTAAAGTACAGCTGCGTGTGCTCGTAATATTTAGAGGCTGGTTGCTTTAACAATACTTTAAGTTGGGCGTTAAAAGCCGCTAATTTATTTGCATTAGGGGTAAACACATAAGGGTTATTATCTAGCTTACCATCGGCTTGCTCGCCGGTTATTTCGCTGCCTAGGGCTTCAATTACCATATTAGCGAAATGATCGCGGCTCGCGCTCACTAATTTACTTTGCTCATCAAGTGGAAACTTTAAAAACCATACATAAGGTTCTTTACTTGCTTTGCTATCCCAAAATTGAATAGCCAGCCATGCATGCCCCGCAAGCGGATAAGGATAAGGAACTTGCGCTTGCTCAATAGCTAAAAACTGTTTTTTATCAAGCTTAGTAATATGCCTGCCAATATCAAAAGCACGCCATTGTGTACCGGCGCCATCTAAGAGTTGGCCAAGTGTCGCTATGTGTTCGCTCATCGTTATCTCAATTGTTTTTACTGCAAAATTGCCTCAATTATACGCCATAGCAGGCATTGAGGGAACAGGGTATAATTGCCCTATAACGTAAAAAGAAGAGTGGTTATGTATCAGCAAACGCAGGCTTATTTAAACCAATTAAGCACACTTTTAAAAAAACATAAACTGTGGCAAAGCACGCCAATAGAGGCGCATAAATTACAATCTCAAGTGCCTTTTTGTCACGATACCATGGCATTTGAGCAATGGTTACAGTTTGTATTTATTGAAAAAATGCAGCAATTAATAACGCTCAGCCAACCATTGCCGCAAAATTTTGCCATTGCGCCTATGGCAGAGATGGCGTTAGTGGATAAAACCGGCAGCGGCGAAATTATAACGCTACTTAGTGAACTTGATGCTTTTTTAGGTAAACCCCATGACTGAAAAGGGTGAACCTGTAGAGTACGGCGAGCTTAATATTCTTTACCAAGACGAATACTTTGTTGCCATAGATAAGCCCGCAGGCTTATTGGTTCATCGCTCTTTTTTAGATAAACACGAAACTCAATTTGCAATGCAGATGCTGCGCGACCAATTAGGGCAACATGTATTTCCGGTGCATAGGCTAGATAGACCAACATCAGGTGTGCTGCTATTTGCTTTAAGTTCAGAATCTGCCCGAGACATGAACAAGCTATTTATTGAAGGCACTATTACAAAACGTTATTTAGCGCTTGTACGTGGTTTTGCGCCTGAATCGGTGTTTGTAGATAAACCGTTAAAAGAAGAGCTTGATAAAATAGCTGACAAATTTGCCACGCAAGATAAAGCGCCACAAGCGGCGCAAACGCAATTTAATTGTCTGCATCAAGCAACGTTACCAATTCCTATTGGTAAATACCCCACGGTGCGTTACTCGCTCGTAGAGTGTTTCCCAAAAACGGGCCGAAAGCATCAAATTAGGCGCCACCTTAATCATTTATCAATACCTATTATTGGTGATGTAAATCATGGTGATAATCAGCATAATCAATTTTTTAGGGAACATTTTGCACTGCGGCGGTTAATGCTATTTGCAACGCAGCTTAGTTTTGTGCACCCTTACACGCATAAACCCATCGTAATTAAAGCGCCACTAGGTGAAGACATGCTTAGTATATGTAAGCAACTAGGTTGGCCACAGCAAGAAAAGGATTATTAATGGCACATATTAGTATTTTTGTAGGCAGCGTTAACGGCGGCGCAGAACGTTTAAGCTACGACGTTGCAAATACAATTGAAAAAGCGGGACACACTGCGAGCGTTATTAGTGAGGCCTCACTTGATGATATTAAAAACGCCTCACATATATTAGTTGTTACCTCTACCACAGGGCAAGGCGATGTACCTAGCAATTTAGCAGGGCTCTACTTTGCAATGAACAGCACATTTCCGATGCTAACTGATAAGCCATTTGGTGTTATAGCCATGGGCGATAGATGCTACGGCGATACGTTTTGCGGTGCAGGGCGCAGCTTTGATGAGCTACTACGTGACTTGCAAGCTAAGCCGGTAGGAAACCGTTTAGAAATAGATGCCTGCGAAGACTTTGAGCCATGGCCCGTAGCAGAGCCATGGTTAAAAGCATGGCTTGAAAAATTACCAGCTTAGTAACATCAATGCGCAATAATGCTTAATCATTTTGCGGGGTTAAATGTGTCGCTAGCTGCGTTAAAAAATGCTCATTTACGACTGCATGGATGCAGAAGGTAGAGCCATGCAGGAGCAATTGACGAGAACAACTAAATAGCGAATTTATTGCCTAGCTATTAACACGTTTTTCCGGCCTCAAAATAGAGCATTTAATTAAGCGAATTGGTATTAACTGCTTATATGTACAAAAAAAGGAGCGCATGCGCTCCTTTTTTAATTATTAAACCGTTGGTTAACTACTTCTTACATCAACCTTAAGCTTTAACTTTTGGCCTGGCTGTAAATACTTTTGGCCGGCTAAGTTATTCCACTTAATAATTTCGCTTACGGTTAAATTAAATTTAGACGCAATACGTGCAAGCGAGTCACCACGGCGTACTTTGTACGTAATGGTGCGATTAGTACTTGCAGTTGCTTGTGGTTTACTCGCTGATTTATAAACAGTGAGCTTTTGATTTAAGCGCAATACTGAGTTTTTCTTCAGTTTATTCCACGAGGCCAACTCATCCATGGTGACATCGTATTCGCGACTAATGTCCCACAGGGTGTCGCCACTTTTAACCGTGTGCGACAGCTTAGTACGGGTGGCTTTATTAGCAGCTAAACGCATTTGCTTAGGTAAATGTTCGCTATTAATTGCCCCATCGGTTAAGGGTACTAATAACTGTTGGCCAATACGTATGGTGTTTGACTTTAATTTATTAAGCGAGCGAATAGCACTGGTGCTGGTGGTAAATTTTTTAGCAATAACCGATAGGCTATCTCCGCGCGCCACAGTGTATTGCTGCCAGCGTAAGCGGTCTTTAACATCGGTTTGCGCCAGCTTTTGGCTGAATTGTTCCGCTTTATCGGTGGGTAATAGTAAAAAATGCGGACCGTTAGGGTCGGTCGCCCAGCGGTTAAAGCCTGGGTTTAACCTGTATAGCTCAGTAAGAGTCATATCGGCCATATCTGCGGCCAGTGCTAAGTCAATCTGCGTGCCTACATCAACCACTTCTACAACTTGTGCGTTGATAACCGGTTTCCACTTTACATTAAACTCATCAGCGCGTTTTAATAAATCGGCAAGGGCTAAAAGCTTTGGTACATACGCGGTGGTTTCGCTTGGTAAGTCGAGAGACCAAAAATCTGTTGGTAAATGCTTTTTACGATTTTTCTTAATCGCACGCATTAAACGCCCTTCGCCTGAATTATAAGCGGCAATGGCGTTTAACCAATCGCCTTCAAGGGTTTTGTGTAAATACGATAAGTAATCAAGGGCAGCACGCGTAGACTGCACTATGTCGCGTCGGCCGTCGTACCACCAGTTTTGTTTTAAATCAAAACGCTCGCCAGTGGCTGGCATAAATTGCCAAATACCCGAAGCACTGCGATTAGAGTAGCCAAATGGGTCAAACGCGCTTTCTACAATAGGTAAAAGGGCAATTTCGATAGGCATTTCGCGCTTTTCTACTTCTTCAACAATAAAGTGTAAGTAAGGTTCTGCGCGTTTTGAAATGCGGTCTAAATAAGCTTGATGACGCGCATAGTAATTACGCTCGGTAACAACAGGGCGGTTTTGCGGTACATCAATAGACAGTTGGTAGCGAATGCGCCCCCACACATCGTCAAAAACGGGGGCGTCTTCGCTCTGCTCAACGTGTTGATATTGGGCGTTTACCATCAATGAATTGTTAATATCGTTAGGGCTTGCGCCGTCTAAGCGCTTATTTGCTTGGGTAGCAGCTTGTGCGTCTGAATCTACGGTTGTTAATGTTTGACAACCACTTAGCGCAAGCGCCAAGGCAATTAATAGAGGAGATTTATTCATATATACCAATACATCAGGTAAAAAAACTCGGCGAATACTACCCGTTATGAGTCAACATTGCCACTTAACGACCAACTTTAACATGTTGATAAAACCATTCGCTATTTTTAAACCAATGGTTTTACCTAGGATATACCTAACCACGATGCTGCAAAATTAATTACAACAGGTCAACATATCTTAACTAAAAGCTGTCTTTGAATCGTCTCAGACTTGCAAAGTTTTCCCATGGTTCATTGTTTTTTGTAACCAACACAAATTCTTTTGGAATTAACTCTGTAATAGTAGGTAGGTCGCTGCGCATAAACGGATTAACTTTAAGCTCTTGGCCTATTGTACTTGGCAGTGTAATTTCACCCTTAGCACGCTGTGCATCAACTTTATCGCTGTATTGGAGTAGCTCAGGGTTACGCGGCTCTACGGCTTTTGCAAATGCTAAATTGGCTTGCGTATATTCATGCGTGCAATACACTTTGCAGGTTTTAGGTAGCTCACGCAGCTTATTAAACGACTCCCACATTTGCTCAGGCGTCCCTTCAAATAATCGCCCACAGCCCCCACTAAAAAGGGTATCGCCTGTAAAAGCCAACTCTTCATGAATATAACAAATGTGATCAAGTGTATGGCCAGGGGTGGTAATAATGTTAAAACGCGTACCCAATACCTCAATGCTATCGCCATCAACCAGTGTATTGGTGATCCCCGCAAACGGACTGTTAATAGGACCGTACACTGCAATGTTTGAAAACTGTTTTACAAGCTCGGCTACGCCACCGGTATGATCGCTGTGATGATGGGTAATTAAAATGCCACCAAGTTGTAAGTTATGCTCTGCTAAATGCGCCATAACGGGCTTTGCGTCGCCTGGGTCAACCACCCATGCTAGGTCGCTATTATGGGTAGTTAAACACCAAATATAATTGTCAGAAAATGCTTTAATTGCTTTAACTTGCACCATATTAATTTGCTCTATAAAGTGACGGTTAACACCTAGTATAACGAGCTATAAAAATGAAACCAGCCCTTAGTTTTCAAGAAGGACCCAAACCGCTGTCATGGCAGCAGTTCCCTCATGGGGATTATTTACGTGCTGACATTGAACAAAAAATGGATCAATGGCTGCCGCGTATGTTTGGTTACCATATGCTTAAATTAGGTAATTTAAGTGGCGAGCTTAATACCAGCGTAAGCACTATAAAACACCAAGTATGTGTTGCCGAAGAGGGGCCTTACACAGGTGTAATAGCCGATATAGACGAACTGCCTTTTTATGAGCACAGTGTTGATGCGTGTATTTTAAGCCACTGCTTAGAGTATCACTCAGACCCACATCACATATTACGCGAGGCGCATCGCACACTTATACCCGGTGGTTACATTGTTATTACCGGATTTAATCCGTTTAGTTTATGTGGATTGGCGCAAATGTTGCCTTTTAGCGGCCAAAAACTGCCGTGGACGGGGCGTTTTTTTACGCCTGCGCGGGTAAAAGATTGGCTCAATTTATTGGGGTTTGAAATTATTAGCGATGAGCGCTTTATTTACTCATCTCTTGCGCGTGGTAACAGGCTTTCACGGTTTGCATTTTGGCGCAGCTTTGCCAAACAGTATTTAAAACCTATGGGGAGTGTGTATATGCTGGTGGCTCGAAAGCGCGTGGCTCCGCTTACGCCTATAAAACCTAAGTGGCATGCAAGGCCGCAGTTTTCACCTGTAAAAGGGGCAGGGCTTAGGCAAACCTCAAAGCAGCACTTTAAACAGTGTGAGCAAAAAAATAATAATAGTTAAAAAATGTAAGTAGGCACTTTTTAACCCAGCCATGAGCCTTACACTCATGGCATTAAAAAGTGCGAAAGCTTTAACGGGTTAAGGCTGATACCCTACATCATCAAGTAGGTTGCTACTGCCTGCAGCGTCACGTGCTAAATCGTCAACTATTTCGTTATATTTATGCCCGCTATGTCCCTTTACCCATTTCCATGTAACCGTGTGCTCGCTACAAGCGCTATCAAGTCGCTTCCATAAATCAACATTTTTAACCGGCTTTTTTGCTGATGTTTGCCAGCCCCTTTTTTTCCAATTTGCAATCCACGACTCAATACCCTGCTTAACATACTGGCTATCTGTGGTGAGGTTAACGGTGCAAGGGCGGGTAAGTGATTCAAGGGCAACAATGGCAGCGAGCATTTCCATACGGTTGTTTGTGGTGAGCTTATACCCTTGGCTTAATTTTTTTTCGTGGCCGTTATAAATCATAAAAATACCATAACCACCAGGGCCCGGATTACCTAAACATGAGCCATCGGTGTAAATCTCTACGGTTTTTTGCACTGTTTTACCTTGATATTATGTACAATAAAGTGATTATAGAAAGATACCAGAGTCAGGCTAAATTCGATATGGCACGTAGACAAATAGTTTTAGATACAGAAACCACCGGCATCGACCCCAAACAGGGGCACCGGATTATAGAAATTGGGTGTGTAGAATTAATAAACCGACGTTTAACCGGTAATAATTTTCATGTTTACATTAACCCACAACGCAGCATTGAAGAAGAAGCAATAGATGTTCACGGTATTACCAACGAGTTTTTACGTGATAAACCACTTTATCGCGATATAGCGCAAGAGTTTTTTGACTACATTAAAGATGCAGAGCTTGTAATACATAACGCCCCGTTCGATGTGGGCCATATGGATAACGAGTTTGCGCTGCTTAACCAAGGCTACCCAAATACGCACGAGTACTGCCAAGTTCTCGACACCCTTAAAATGGCGCGTGACTTGCATCCTGGTCAAAAGAACAACCTAGATGCTTTGTGCCGCCGTTACGATATAGACAACGCAAAACGAACATTACACGGCGCATTACTGGATTCTGAAATTTTAGCCGATGTTTACCTTGCCATGACGGGCGGGCAAACCAAGCTAAACTTAAACCAAAATAAAGATGACGGCAGTGAGCAACAGACTGGTGGCATAAGACGCTTAAGTAGTGACCGAGCACCTTTAGTTGTATTGCGCGCAAACGACGCTGAGCAAAGCGCACACGAAGCACGACTCGATCTTGTCGACAAAGAAGGCGGCCACTGTTTATGGCGCGCTGAATAAGGCCAACTATGAAAACGATGTATTTTATAACTGTACTGTGCGCCACCTCACTGTTTAGCGCCAGTGCGTTTGCCGTTAAGCAAGTAGAGCTGCTTAAACGCGACGGCGAACAAAATGAAATACCGCTGCTAGATAACCGTTTTCGTATAGACAGCCAATTAGACGAAATAACCTTACTATTTTTTAGAAAGCCAGGTTCGCCCGCGGTTATTTTAGTCAGGCCCGATGGCAGTAAGTACTTTGCCACTAACGCCGTTAAAGATCCCAACCTCGATTGGTTTGATGAGCTTAGTTACGACTTAATCACCATAAAAAAACCGATGGCTGGCCCATGGCAAGTTATTGGCCGCATTTTGCCCGACAGCCGCATTGTGGTGTTAGGGGAAGTGTCTTTAAAAGCACAGCCATTACCTCCTATGTTATTTAGAGGCGAGACAATAAAAATAACGGGCGAAATTTTAAATGATGATGAGCCTATCGATGCTAACTTATTCACAGATGTAGTTAGCCTAAACGTTGACTTTGTAAGTACCAACGATGAAAGCTATGCAAACTTTGGTGCAGGCACTCAAGAAGTTGCCGAATTTAAAGACGATGGCCGCGGCTTTGATGAACGCCCTAACGATGGAGTGTTTACTGGCGAATTTAAATTAGACTTTCCCGCAGGGCAGTGGACGCCAGAACTCTATATAGCGACCCCCTTATTACAGCGACGGATTGTGCAAGACCCTATCATTGTGCATGAACCACCATTTAAATCTGAGGTCGCACTGGCAGAGCTTGATACTGACGATCACCAGCTAACTATTAATATAGATAGCAACATAGTTAAGCCCGAAACCGTTATTGTGCAGGGAAAAATTTATTACCCTAACAATGAAGAGCAAATGTTTACAATTGACGCGCAAGCGGGTGATACACGCCAACTAGCAATTAAAAACTATGATTGGGGAAGATACAGCGTTGAACTGTCTGTTTTTGGCACTAATATAAATGGTCGTGAGTTTATGGCCACAATACCAACATACAAATTTGAGATAGAAAGGCCAATAGAAGCAGTGCCCGAAATAGACCCTGCTACGCTTGTTGATCAAAATCTGGCCTCGGAAGCTGAACCCGTTGAAGAAAAAATGGCCACTTCTACATTAGTGACTTTAATCGTGGGCTGTAATTTACTCATTTTATTGTTAGGGTGGTTAGCAATTCGTATTTTTGTACAGAAAAAGCCAATCAAATTTAACTTTAAACTGCCTTTTTTAAACAAAAAGAAAGTAAACGATGAGAGCAACGCCGATGCAGAAAAAAATCAAGTCGGCAAAAATGGCTCAAAAAGTGACAAATCAGGTGAAATTTTAAACCTTTCGATGTCAGATGACTAAAAAACCTGTAAAAAAACAAAAAAGCCCTTGACGAAGTAGGGGCTGATTCGTATTATTCACGCCGCTGCAAAGGGAGACCTAAGCAGAAACGAAAATGCGGAGTGGTAGTTCAGTTGGTTAGAATACCGGCCTGTCACGCCGGGGGTCGCGGGTTCGAGTCCCGTCCACTCCGCCAATTTTCGACAATTTGTAAGTAGACGCTGGAGTGGTAGTTCAGTTGGTTAGAATACCGGCCTGTCACGCCGGGGGTCGCGGGTTCGAGTCCCGTCCACTCCGCCAACACTTACACAACATATGGTTGTAAAACATATTCTTATTATGGAGTGGTAGTTCAGTTGGTTAGAATACCGGCCTGTCACGCCGGGGGTCGCGGGTTCGAGTCCCGTCCACTCCGCCAATAAGAAAAAATAACAGTTTAAATACGCGCTGGAGTGGTAGTTCAGTTGGTTAGAATACCGGCCTGTCACGCCGGGGGTCGCGGGTTCGAGTCCCGTCCACTCCGCCACTATTTAAACACTGTTATGTTACAAAATTTGTATGCTGGAGTGGTAGTTCAGTTGGTTAGAATACCGGCCTGTCACGCCGGGGGTCGCGGGTTCGAGTCCCGTCCACTCCGCCAACAAATTTAGTAATGACAAATAATATGATATCTCTGCGGAGTGGTAGTTCAGTTGGTTAGAATACCGGCCTGTCACGCCGGGGGTCGCGGGTTCGAGTCCCGTCCACTCCGCCATTTGATATCGTAACAAAATTAGTAAGTGCATTACCCCATGCACATACCACTGCGGAGTGGTAGTTCAGTTGGTTAGAATACCGGCCTGTCACGCCGGGGGTCGCGGGTTCGAGTCCCGTCCACTCCGCCACTTGTTATTTCCTCAATAGCAAGCTTATAAAATCCTTGGTTAAATAATTTTATAAATTACCCTTTGGCTATCAGCTATCAGCTATCAGCTATCAGCTATCAGCTATCAGCTATCAGCTATCAGCTATCAGCTATCTGATCTGACCCCGATAAAGTAGACACGGGGTTTTAATTCATTGATTCATATTGTATGGGGCTAACATTTCCAATCGTCCCATGCATTCGCACTGAGTTGTAGTAATTCTCAATATAAAAACGACTTTGTATTGTCATTTCGCTACGACTCAGTTCATTTAGATTACTCATCCATTCTTTTTTGTACTGAGCAAAAAAACTTTCTGAACAG
>NZ_JAQREZ010000073.1:0-15929 GCF_028598715.1 Pseudoalteromonas sp. GABNS16E | reverse complement strand
TTCCATGTCCCGTCTGTTAACATTAATCTTGGCATGTAGGTTCGGTGTAAAGTTTTCTGGCGAATTCAATTATACCTTATCTTCATGCTGTTTGTTTTTCATACCACAAAGATCAACACGCCCTAGTATTTTTGTGTTATTTATATTTATTAATAAAAATAATGTTATAAGCAATAACAATGAACTAGGGGCACTGGCATGAGTACAACAAATACGCTTTCAAAGCCCAGTAATAAAAAGTTTTGGGAATACGCACCTTTAATTTTTACTGGGTTTTATTTGCTTCCGACTCTTTTTAATCTATCTAACTTGCCAGTCAATACCATTGTAATGAGTGTGGCGTTTTATATTGTATTTATTTTGCTTTACATAAAAGCCATGCACTGTGAAACAAAGCGTATAACAACGCTGTTTGTTATTATTTTAGTGGTGTGTTTTAGCGCCACATTTTATACCACAGGTACCTCTACATTATTTGGTTTTATCGCGTTTATAGCTGGTGAGTCATACGCTAAAAAAAGCAGGTTATATGCCGTTTTTAGCCTTATATTTACGATGGCGTTAAGCGCTTATTTGGCAGATATAGCAAACATAAAATACTTTTTAGCCGGCACTTTATTAATATCAGGAGCGCTGCTGGCTTTTGGCATTGCAACCCAAAAAGAGCGCCTGCATAAAAAGCGCGAACAAGAAAGCGCTAACCAATTAGAGCAATTGGCCGCCATTGCTGAGCGCGAACGAATAGCGCGTGACCTACACGATATTTTAGGCCACTCACTATCATCTATTGCTTTAAAAGCTGAGCTTGCTAATAAGCTAAATCAAGGAGAGCGCTACGAACAAGCCAATAACGAAATAGCACAAGTAGCAGATCTAGCAAGGCAGTTACTTAGCGATGTAAGAAACGCCGTAAGCGATTTAAAACAACTTAATTTAATAAGCCAAATAGCCCAGCTTAAACAAAGGCTAATAGAGCAAGACTTTAACGTTAACTTTAATGTTGTATTAAATACCTTGCCTCCTAAAGTCGAAGGGATCGCAGGGCTTATAATTAAAGAAGCGGTAACTAATTTATTACGCCATAGCAGTAATAAAAACGCCGAAATAAATATAGAGCAAACACAGCATCAGCTGCATATAAGTGTGGTTGATAACGCACCTTGCAGCACGTTAAACGCAGGTAACGGTTTAAATGGTATTAAAGAGCGTGCAGAGCAACTTAATGGCCATGCCGCGTTTACCTGTGGCGATAAGTTTACTTTAAACGTAATGCTGCCAATTTCAGCTAAGGATTAATAATGATCAAAGTATATTTAGTGGAAGATCAAGCACTCGTGCGTGACGCTGTAGGGGCATTGTTAAGCCTTGATTTTAATATTGAAGTGATAGGCCAAGCCAGTAACGGCCAAGATGCCCTAAATGCAATAAAAGCACTGGCCGATGAGGCATTGCCAGACATAATTTTAACCGATATTGAAATGCCACACATGAGCGGTATAGAGCTAAGTGAGCAAATAGCGGCCACGTTCCCAACCATTAAAATGGTTATTATGACCACGTTTTCGCGAGCTGGTTATATTAGGCGCTCGCTCGCCCTAGGCGTTAAAGGTTTCATTTTAAAAGAAGCACCAAGTGATGAGCTTATCAATGCACTTAAAAAAGTAATGCAAGGGCAAAAGGTTATAGACCCAGAGCTTGCCATTAACGCGCTTGATGATGCCGACCCGCTCACAGATAAAGAGCGCAAAGCACTTAAGCTTGCAAGCGATGGCTTAAAAACAAGCGAGATAGCCAAACAGCTGTTTATAAGCGAAGGCACAACACGTAATTATTTATCCGATGCTATCGCAAAACTCAATGCCACTAACCGTGTTGATGCAGCGCGTATTGCAAAGCAAAAAGGCTGGTTATAATCGCGCTTATATTAAGTGATGATTAAGTCGATTAAGCGTATGTTTTACTTATTAAAGCGGTTTATTAAAAGTTTCATACGCTTTTACCTGTCTCATTTTACGTATATGGGTTAAAATACCTACATAACCAACTAACAAGATAGTGAATGTCAAACCAAGATCCAAATCTCAGCCGAGAACAAGAAAAGTACGAAAACCCAGTCCCTAGTCGTGAGTTTATACTTACTCACCTTCAAGAGCGTTCAAAACCTGCTAACTTCACGCAACTTTGTGATGAATTAGCTGTAAACGATACCGAACGCCAAATTGCATTTAAGCGCCGCCTTCGTGCCATGGAGCGCGATGGCCAATTGTATTTTAATAAGTTTAAATGTTACGCCCTAATTGACGAAGCCGGTTTAACCAAAGGCAAAGTAATTGGCCACAGAGACGGTTTTGGCTTTTTAGAAGTTGAAGGCGAGAGCAAAGATTGGTTTATAGCCAAGCATCAAATGAACATGGTGCTGCACGGCGACATCGTACTTGCTAAAGGCACAAAACGTGGCTCAGGCTCAAAATGTGATGCCCGCATAATTAAAGTACTCACCAACGAGCGCGCACCTATTGTAGGGCGTTATTTTGTTGAGCATGGTATTGCAGTTGTTGTAGCAGAAGACCCACGTATTACCCAAGATATTATTATTCTGCCAGGCAGTGAAAACGGCGCGCGTCATAACCAAATGGTGCAAGTGCAAATCACTCAAAATCCTAGCCGTAACATGAACGCGGTAGGTAAAATTATTGACGTACTGGGCGAGCATTTAGCGCCAGGTATGGAAATAGAGGTGGCACTGCGCAATCACGATATTCCTCATGTTTGGCCAGAAGAGGTGGAAGAACAAGTAGCTCATTTAGGTGAGTTTGTTGATGAAGCCGACAAACAAGGCCGTGTAGATTTACGCGACCTGCCACTGGTCACAATAGATGGTGAAGATGCCCGCGACTTTGATGATGCCGTATATTGTGAGCGTAAAAAATCTGGCGGCTGGCGCTTATGGGTAGCCATTGCCGATGTATCGCATTATGTAGGTATGAACACGCCGCTAAATAAAGAAGCGATTGCTCGCGGTAACTCAGTGTATTTTCCTGAGCAAGTAATTCCAATGCTGCCAAAAGTGTTGTCGAACGGTTTATGTTCGCTTAACCCTAAAGTAGACCGCCTTTGTATGGTGGCCGAAATGACGGTATCAGACGCAGGTAAGCTTTCGGGTTATAAGTTTTACGAAGCGGTGATGAACTCGCATGCGCGTTTAACCTACACCAAAGTAAATGCCATTTTACAAGGCGATGAAAAACTACGCGAAGAATACGCACCCGTAGTGCCACATTTAACTGACTTACAGCAAATGTATATGGCGCTTAAATCGGCGCGCCAAACCCGTGGTGCTATTGAGTTTGAAACGCTCGAGACGCGTTTTGTATTTAACGCACACCGTAAAATAGAATCAATTGTGCCGGTTGTTCGTAACGACGCGCACAAACTGATTGAAGAATGTATGATTTTAGCCAACGTATCGGCGGCTAAATTATTAGAAAAACACGAAGCCAGCGCGCTTTACCGTGTGCACGATGAGCCAGATCAAGAAAAACTAGGTAACTTTACTCAGTTTTTAAGTGAACTTGGCATTCAAAGCACATTAAGCGATGAGCCAACACCGAAAGAAATTACCCAAGTGTTAGCCCGTTTAGGCGAGCGCCCAGAGGCCGAGCTTATTCAAACCATGCTACTTCGTTCAATGAAGCAAGCGGTTTATCAGCCAGACAACATAGGCCACTTTGGCTTAGCGCTGCCTGCGTACGCACACTTTACCTCACCGATTCGCCGTTACCCTGATTTAGTGGTACACCGTGCAATTAAAGCGGTAATAAAAGCACAAGGTCAGCAAACATCGGGCGCATACGCGTACACCGATGATGAAGTAGACCAACTAGGTGAGCAGTGTTCAACCACCGAGCGCCGCGCAGACGACGCAACGCGTGAAGTTGCCGACTGGCTTAAATGTGAGTTTATGCAAGACCACGTGGGTGATGAGTTTAACGGGGTTATTTCATCCGTTACTAACTTTGGTTTATTTATACGCCTAGACGACTTACAAATTGATGGCCTGATCCATGTTACTAATTTAGGTGATGAATACTTCCGTCATGATGGTGCAAAACACACCCTAATTGGCGAGCATACACATACCGTTTACCGCCTTGGCGATAAAGTAACGGTACAAGTTGCTTCGGTAAGTTTAGATGAGCGCCGTATAAATTTAACGCTCAGTGGTGATGTAGCTCAAGATAGATACGCGCGTCGCCGTGGCTCAGCTAAAGGAGCAGGGCGCGGTAAATCAAGCCATGCACCAGCAAGTGTAAGATCGCAGCTTAAAGCGGGTAAAATCCCTGGAAAAAACACATCAGGCGATGAAAAACCTAAAGCTGGTAAAAAACCAGCCAGTAAAAGCAAAGGCAAACCAGCGGGTAAGTCTGGCGCAAAACCAGCCGGTAAAAAAGCCGCTGAAACCACCGCTAAGAAAAAACCGAAAAAAAAGGCAGTTAAAAAGCCTAAAAGACCAGGCAAAAATGCCCGTAAACGTAATAGCCCAGGAGCAAACAATACGTGAGTAATGAATTAATTTTTGGCTTTCACTCTGTTGAAGCAATTTTAGCAAAAGAGCCAGAGCGTTTTTTAGAAATTTATGCCTTAAAAGGTCGTGATGATAAGCGCTTATCCCCGATTATTAATGAAGCACGTAAATTTGGTATTTCTGTACAATTTATGCAGCGAAAAGCGCTAGATAACAAAGCAAACGATGAGCAGCACCAAGGCATTATTGCCAATGTAAAAGCTGCGCGTGTTTACAACGAAAAAGATTTAGATGAGATCATTGCTCGCGAAGACACGCCGTTTTTATTAGTACTAGATGGCATAACCGATCCGCACAATTTAGGTGCCTGCCTACGTAGCGCAGATGCAGCAGGTGTACACGCTATAATTGTACCTAAAGATAAGTCGGCCAAGCTTAACGGCACAGCACGTAAAGTTGCCTGTGGCGCAGCCGAAACCGTACCGCTTATTCAGGTAACAAACCTGGCGCGTACGCTTCGCGAAATTAAAGATGCAGGCGTATGGGTTGTGGGCACCGCTGGCGAAACAGACACCCACGTGTTTGATGCAAACCTTACTGGGCCAATGGCAATAGTAATGGGAGCAGAGGGCGAGGGCATGCGCCGTTTAACGCGTGAGCATTGCGACGTGTTAGTTAAAATTCCGATGGCAGGAAGTGTTTCTAGCTTAAATGTATCGGTAGCCACCGGTATTTGTTTATTTGAAGTGCTACGCCAACGTAACGTAAATAACTAATATCCAGTTGCTTAATTAATATATTTATTTTTAGGCAGCTAAGCGTGTCGATAGACAAAAACTCGTTATTTAGTCGTTTAAATGAGGGGGTTAGTTAGCGCTAGGTTTAGCTCACAAAACGCCGAGGTTATTTTAACCTCGGCGTTTTTTATGTAGCGTAGTTTGTAATTTTACAGGTTAAGCAAATCGCCAACGCGTACTAATAGCCTAATCGTAATGCGATAAACTCAGCGAGTTTGTCTACTGCGTGCTCCGACTCCCCACCGCTTTTTATTAAGCTAATGCCTATGCTACCAAGAGCTGGTAAATATTTACTTTGCGCCTGAAAATTAAGATCGCTTGGCACCGTACTTTTAGCCAGAACAGTAATACCTAAGCCTTCTTTTATGGCGGCTATTAATCCGGTTAAATCGGCATTACTGTAAACAATACGGTATTTGATATTGGCACTTTTAAGTGCATCTGTAGCGCGGCGCCTATAAATACAGCCCTCGGGCGCGGTGACTAAGGTTACTACCTCATTTTTTGCCTGTGCTAGGTCGCCCACCCATACTAGCTCGTCTTGCATAAAAATAGGGAACTTGTCTGAATTAAGGCGCTCGTTAAGTGCTAAAACAAGATCAAATTGATCTTGCCTTGAGGCCGACAGCAAATGTTTACTTAAGCGCGATTTAACCTCCAGCGATACCTCAGGATAAAGCGAGACAAAATCACCAATAATTGAGGGTAAAATACGTGCTGCAAATTCGCTAGGAATACCCAAGCGCACTTTACCGGTTATGCTTTCTGAGGTGAACTGCTGCAAAATAGCATCGTTATACTGCATCATTTGTTTTGCCATAGGCAAAAGTAGCTCACCGTACTGATTAAGCACCTGGCGCTGGCCCTGCTTTTTAAATAATTTATAACCGAGTAAATCTTCAAGGCGTTTAATTTGCAAGCTTACCGCAGGTTGCGATAACCCCAGAAGGTCGCCGGCTTTTGCAAATCCACCTACCTCAACAACCATTACAAAGGTACGCAAACTGTCGGTTGATATGTTTTTCATATTTAAAATTACAATTTATATAGCTACATATATAAGTATTATTTATCAATTGATAAATAATTACAATTTGTTGTTGTCACAGTGGCGCAATATACTTTTGGTATCAAAAATACACAGGTGTTTGTTATGACTTTTAACCCAATAATGTTTGCCCGCCACAGCAATGCTGCAAGTGCAGTTACCAATGCCGTGCAAGCAAATAACAACCTCGTTGTAATGGATTTTAGTGGCAGTGAAACCAGTGTATTTTTAAGCACTATTTTAGGGTTAGATCTCACAAAGCTTACAGCCAGTGGCTTAGGCCTAAAAGGCACGCTTGATGGCGATTTAAATTCTGATTACAGCTTTGCCGTTTATTACTTTAGCGAAACCGCATTTAGATTTGTATTACCGCACAGCGCAAGCTTGCAATTACAAGCACTGATAAACGAGCAGCAACTTCGTTTTGATATTGATTATGTACTACGTAGCGACCTTGCAACTCTTGCGCTGTGTGGAGCAAACGCATTTGATACCTTAATTAGCGCGTTTAAATTAACGCCAGGGCTGCGTTTATCAAACCCGCAACTATGTTATGGCGCGCAAAGCGGCGAAGTATTTATTACCGCCATAGATAAAAACGACGAACAGCACTTTGTGTTGGTAGCCAAGCAACAAGAACTACAAAAATGGCAACAGCACTTACAAGCACAAGGTTTTGCCCTAATGCAAAACGAAGCTGCCTAATACATAAAATAACCGGTAAACATAACCGTGTTTGCCTGTTGAGTTAAATCTATTTAAGCCACGCCCGCACAGGGTTAATTTAAAAGTGAAGGAATGTTATGACTTCTAAAACTGTACTACATACTAAGCACCTTGAAGCAGGCGCAAAAATGGTTGATTTTCATGGCTGGGAAATGCCAATCAACTACGGCTCACAAATAGAAGAACACAATGCAGTGCGTACCGATGCAGGTATGTTTGACGTATCACACATGACCATTGTTGATATTGAAGGCGAACAAGCAAAAGCATTTTTACGTAAGTTAGTAGCAAACGACGTAGCAAAATTAACCGTACCAGGTAAAGCGCTTTACACGGGCATGCTTAACGAGCAAGGCGGCGTAATCGACGATTTAATTATTTACTACTTTAGCGAAACGTTTTATCGCTTAGTGGTAAATTCTGCCACCCGCGAAAAAGATTTAGCTCACTTAGCTAAAGTATCTGCCGACTTTACAGTAACCGTAACTGAGCGCCCTGAGTTTGCAATGATTGCAGTACAAGGCCCTAACGCAAAAGCAAAAACAGCCACACTTTTAAATGCTGAGCAACAAGCAGCCGTTGAAGGCATGAAGCCATTTTTTGGCGTACAAGTGGGTGATTTATTTATTGCCACAACGGGTTATACTGGCGAAGACGGTTACGAAATTGTAGTACCGAACGAGCAAGCAGCCGATTTATGGCAACAACTGCTAGATGCAGGTGTAGCGCCAGCCGGTTTAGGTGCACGCGACACGCTACGTTTAGAAGCAGGTATGAACCTTTACGGCCTAGATATGGACGAAAGCGTATCGCCACTTGCAGCAAACATGGCATGGACCATTGCATGGGAACCTGAAGATCGTGACTTTATTGGTCGTGACGTACTTGTTAAGCAACGCGCCGAAAAAAGCACCCATAAACTTGTTGGTTTAGTGCTTGAAGAAAAAGGCGTATTGCGTAGCGGCTCAAAAGTAATTGTTGAAGGTGGAGAAGGGGTAATTACCTCAGGTACTTTCTCACCAACACTTGGTTTTAGTGTAGCCCTTGCACGTGTACCGCGTTCAACAGGGGATACAGCCCAAGTAGAAATGCGCAAAAAATTAGTTAACGTTAAAGTAGTAAAGCCTAGCTTTGTACGTAACGGCAAATCAATCATTTAAAAATTTGGTTATACCAATCACAATAATTATTGTGATTGGTATCCTCCCAATATAAACCAAAGGAACAAAATAATGAGCAATATCCCTAGCGATTTAAAATACGCCTCTTCTCACGAGTGGGTTCGCAACGAAGGTGACGGTACATTTACTGTGGGTATTTCTGAGCATGCGCAAGAGCTGCTTGGCGACATGGTATTTGTAGAACTACCAGAAGTAGGCGATGCAGTAGATGCAGGCGAAGATTGTGCAGTAGCAGAGTCGGTTAAAGCTGCATCAGACATTTACGCACCAGTTGGCGGCGAAATTGTAGCGATTAACGAAGAGCTAGAAGACGCACCAGAAACGGTTAACAACGACCCATACGGTGACGGCTGGTTATTCCGCATTAAAGCAACTGACGAGTCAGAGCTTGAAAACCTACTTAGCGCAGAAGACTACGCTAACACAATCGACGAAGAGTAATACTTTTCGTCGATGACAAAAGCCCCATTCACTGTTTTTGGGGCTTTTATGATTTAACGGCCTACTTCCCATACACAGTACGTTATTAAATCATCACATATTTTAATCAATACTAATTACCCGTTAGTATTTAGGATCATAGGAATCTAGACGCATGTCAAACGCCAAATCTCTTGAACAGTTAGAGCAAAAGCAAGATTTTATTCGCCGCCACATTGGGCCAAGCCCAGCACAAGTAAGCGATATGCTAAGTGCTTTAGAAGTATCAAGTGTGCAAGAGCTGATCGACCAAACTGTACCTGCAAGCATTCGCTTAGCGCAGCCATTAACAGTTGGCGAAAGCCGTACTGAAGTTGAAACACTAAGCTACTTAAAATCGGTAGCAAGCAAAAATAAAGTTTTCAAATCGTACATTGGCCAAGGCTACCACCCAACGCACGTACCGCACGTAATTTTACGTAACGTACTAGAAAACCCAGGTTGGTATACTGCGTACACGCCGTACCAGCCAGAAATTGCGCAAGGGCGTTTAGAGTCGTTATTAAATTTTCAAACTATGACCCTAGATTTAACAGGCCTAGATTTAGCAAGTGCCTCGTTACTTGACGAATCAACCGCTGCTGCTGAGGCTATGGGCCTTGCAAAACGCGTATCTAAAGCTAAAAAAGCCAATGCCTTTTTTATTGCCGACGACGTACACACACAAACAATCGACGTAGTAAGCACCCGTGCTGAGCAGTTTGGTTTTGAAATCATTGTAGGTAAAGCAGAAGATGCTGTTAACCACGACATTTTTGGCGCACTTTTCCAATACCCAACTACATCAGGTGAAGTAGTTGATATAACCGACCTAATTGCTGGCGTACAAAGCAAAAAGGCCATTGCCTGTGTTGCTGCCGACATTATGAGCTTATTACTCTTAAAAGCACCGGGTAAATTAGGTGCCGACGTAGTACTTGGTTCGGCTCAGCGTTTTGGTGTACCTATGGGTTACGGCGGACCACACGCTGCATTTTTTGCAACACGTGACGCATACAAACGCTCATTACCAGGGCGTATTATTGGTGTATCTAAAGACCGTTTAGGTAACGACGCACTCCGTATGGCAATGCAAACGCGCGAACAACACATTCGCCGCGACAAAGCCAACTCAAACATTTGTACAGCGCAGGTACTACTTGCCAACATGGCTGCGTTTTACGCGGTGTACCATGGCCCACAAGGCTTAAAAACTATCGCGCAGCGTATACATCGCTTTGCTGATATTTTAGCTGCTGGCCTAAAAGCCAAAGGTGTAGCACTTAAACACAGCACCTGGTTTGATACGCTAACAGTAGTGAGCGACAGCAAAGAAGACGTAATAGCACGTGCACTTGCCAAAGGCGTTAATTTTGCTACAAACCACGACGGTGAATACTCAATTTCGGTTTCAGAAACCACCACCCGCGCCGATGTAGCTGAGCTATTTGATATTGTACTAGGTGAAGGCCATGGCCTAAGCGTAGATAGTATTGCAGCAGATATTGAAGCAAACGGTAGCGACTCTATTCCAGCTAGTTTAGTACGTGATGACGAAGTATTAACGCATCCAAACTTTAATAGCTACCACAGCGAAACAGACATGCTTCGCTACATTAAGCGCCTAGAAAACAAAGATTTAGCGCTTAACCACTCAATGATCTCGTTAGGTTCATGTACCATGAAACTAAACGCGACCGCTGAGATGATCCCAATTACATGGCCTGAATTTGCAAACTTGCACCCATTCTGCCCGCTCGATCAGGCCGAAGGTTACCAAATAATGATTAACGAGCTGCACGACTGGCTAGTTAATATTACTGGGTACGATGCAGTTTCACTACAGCCAAACTCTGGCGCACAAGGTGAATACGCAGGCTTAATTGCTATTCGTAAATACCACGAGTCACGCGGCGATGCGCACCGTAACGTATGTTTAATTCCAAGCTCAGCGCACGGTACTAACCCTGCATCTGCGCAAATGGCCAGCATGAAAATTGTAGTGGTTGATTGCGATAAAAACGGTAACGTAGACATGGCCGACCTAAAAGCGAAAGCCGAAGAAGTGTCTGAAAACTTATCGTGTATTATGATCACATACCCATCTACACACGGCGTTTACGAAGAAACCATTCGCGAAATTTGTGACATTGTGCACGAGCACGGTGGCCAAGTTTACATGGATGGCGCAAACATGAACGCGCAAGTAGGCGTAACAAGCCCAGGCTTTATTGGCTCAGACGTATCGCACTTAAACTTACACAAAACGTTTTGTATTCCGCACGGTGGCGGCGGCCCAGGTGTAGGCCCAATTGGTGTTAAATCGCACCTTGCGCCATTTATGCCAAACCACAGCGTAATTAACGTACCGGGCACAAACATTAACAACGGTGCAGTATCAGCAGCGCCTTACGGTTCAGCCGCTATTTTACCTATTTCATGGGCTTACATTACCATGATGGGCTCAGAGGGCTTAAAACAAGCCACTGAAATGGCGATCGTTAATGCTAACTACTTAACACACGAGTTAAGCCAGCACTTCCCAATTTTATACCGTGGCCGTAACAACCGCGTTGCGCACGAATGTATTGTTGACCTACGCCCACTTAAAGAGCAATCAGGCATTACTGAAATGGACGTAGCTAAGCGCTTGCAAGATTACGGCTTCCATTCACCCACTATGTCGTTCCCAGTAGCGGGCACGTTAATGATTGAGCCAACTGAATCTGAGTCAAAAGGCGAGATAGACCGCTTTATCGAAGCGATGGTGTCAATCAAAGGCGAAATCGACAAAGTAATCTCTGGCGAATGGTCAATTGAAAACAACCCACTTGTATTTGCACCGCACACACAAGCTGACGTACTTGGTAACGAATGGGACCGCGCGTACGACCGTTTTTACGCTGCATTCCCAGTCCCTTCGGTAGCAAAAGACAAGTTCTGGCCAACCGTTACACGAATAGATGACGTATACGGCGACCGTAACTTAGTATGTTCATGCCCAGCGGTAGAGACATATCGCGACTAATTTTTGAACTTTAATGGGTAGTAAGTTCCATTATAGTTTGAAAATTTATCAAAATTATAAAAGCCGTTGCAGCAATGCAATGGCTTTTTTGTATGTTTACGATGATATATATCTACTAAAAAATACGCCAATACAAAAATAAAAATTTCTCAGCGAGTTACATAACTGACGGTTAGTCATTTTCTTTGTAAATTACTTGTCACCCAATACAGGGAAAATTCATTTCGGAGAAAATTATGTCTAAGTCAAAATCTAACCAAGCACCTATGACCACAAAAGCTGTTGCTCGTATTCAAAGTAGTGAGGCAAAAGCAAATGGCGGCCAAGTTTCATCAAAAGGCTTTGCTGCAAGAGCAGCTCGTGCTGCCGCTAATAATAACAAAAACGATTAAGGAGTCAGGACTAGGAAGTTATTGACTTCCTAGTCCTTTATTTTGATTATGTCTGCATATAGTAAAGATAAAGAAATTAGTAAGTTGGTAAGAGGCTTAATTAAGTCTGGTTGGGTGTTCAAACAAGGAAAGAAGCATGGCTTGATATATGCGCCTAAAGGTGGTCGCATTACAGTTCCTTGTACGCCGAGTGATAGACGCTCACATCTTAACTTTAAACGAAACCTAAAAAGAATTATGACAATGGAAGTTAATTATGCTTAAAGAAAAGCGCCAACCCTTTATGACACCTGTTGAAATAGTACGCATTATTGCGAGTACAATAGGAGTTAAAGCATCGAATAAACAGCTAGACACTTTTGCTTTCAAATATGACCAGCCCTACACCTTAGCTTCAAGCTTATTTAAGGAATCTATTTCAGTTCCTCTTTCTAAGTTCATCAGTAAGGACTTCTCTAAAAAATTAGAAGCTAAATTCGAATCAATGATGCGGGAATATATTGAATTGGTAAATTCAACTCCTATGGACGGTATAACCAGAGTAGAGACTGAAGCAATTCTTACCCGGTGGATCCTCGATACAATTGCTGTTGAATTCAATCTTTTTATGGGGAAAGTAATTGAGGGACCAAATTATTTAATGAGAAATAACCTTCATCCTAATGGGATAACCCAGGCGTTTGATTGGTTATCTTCAAATATTGAGTGGTGGGATAGCTTTCTTAAATTTATTCCAAAAGAAAAACGTCATCGCTTCAAGCTTTGGAAAAGTAATGATGAACTGCCAAAGCTATCTAATATAACAAATATTCCAGATTACCTTCCTAATTCTGAAGTAGAGGGGCATGAATGGGAAAAGATTAAAGTTGTTATTTTAGCAGCCCGTTTTATCGATAATTTACAGCGAAATTATGCCGATATTTACCCAGAACAATTAGTCAATGTTGATGCACTGAGGTTAAGTCAAGTTGAACAATATATATGGCATTTAAAAAGTAACAATCAAGTTTGGCTCAAACCGCTAGGGGAGCAAGGGCTAGAGATAGATTACATTTTTTATAAAAAGGGTGAAAATAAAGAACTCTCTGATGCAGATCGAAAACAGTGCTCAAAAACGTTGATTGATGAGCTTGAAGTCTCAACTTTTAAACACCCCGAATTTAATATGGGATATTGGCTGAGCTGGTATCGCGCTCGATGGCATGCGCTGAATGGGGAGCTTAAAGAAGCAAATAGCCACTTTAAAGCAACGTTTGAACAAGCTTTATTTTTTGCTGGACCATCGATACCTGAAATTATAAAAGAAGCCCTTAGTATTGCTTCTAACCTTAAACCTACACCAGATAAAGCTTTCATTAAAAGGTTGAAAAACTCTGCAATCCTATTTGGTATTGATATACCTTTGCATAAGGAAGATAAAAGCCAATTAGAAGCTAATCGCTTTGATAGTGTTGTTGAAGACTGGGAATTAAAATTATATGCAGCAACATTCCATAAGCATTTTCCACCGGCTTTACAGTTTAATGTCAGTTCCTCAACTGAAGCGCAACGGATAGGACCATTACTTGGTTTTTTTGAGCAAAGCATTAAGCCAAACTTCCGAAGCCCAAATAAAAAAATAGTGGTTGGGGATACCTGGGGTAAGCAGATGCCTCAAATAGTCTACTTTTCATGGATTAATTGCGTGGAAACAGTGTTCCAGTTGATTAATAAAGGTGTAAATGTAAATGCACTATCTGATTCCGATGAATCTGCATTACTTTTTTCTATCTTGCAAATGGATGTACTGGATCATGGTTCAAGCATGGACGATAGGTTATTTAAGCTAATAAGCTCTATTAAACATCGTGAAAGTGTTGTTAATACGAAAACATCTAAAAAAGAATTATTACCTCTAGTATGTGCCGTTGATACAGGTAGGCCAGAAGTCGTAGCTAAGGTCATAGAGATGGGAGCAAACGTTAACTTTAGAGGGAATACGGATAAACAATCAGCACTCTTCGCAACTTTATGTAAAATCGGAATTATAAAAAGACCAGAGGTTTGGAAGGACTTGATAAAAAATCATCCTTTGAACGATGAATTACTAGACACTTTAAAGCGACATTCTAACGGCCTAATGGGGGCTACTCCGGATGAAGTTAAAAGAAATTATGAAAAACAATTACAAGATCCAAACTTTCAAAAAATCATAGATTCAGGGCATAACTTGATGGTAGATAGAGTTAAAGAGTTTATGACATTAGATGGCATGAGAAAAATAGCTCAATTACTCATAAATGCAGGATCTGACGCTAATGCCGGTCATAAAACTAGGATTAATGGGTTTACACCTTTAATGCTGGCGGCTGAGCTAGATGAAGTTGAATTATTTGAAGCTATGATTCAGAAAAACGGAGATCCACTAATAACTGCTGAGCATCCTGAAACAGGGAGGCTATTGGATTGTAAGCATATTGCTTTCACCCATCAATCAAATAAAGTATTAAGGTACTTAGTTTCACAACAGAAATGAGCATAAACGTAATATCTATTTATTGATCACAGCCAAAGGGGGCAAGTCTTGACTTTACACAGCCAAAGGGGTCAAGTCTTGACTTTAGACATCAAGAGTCTAGATTTATAGTTTACTGCTTATTGAGTGAATTGCTATGTCTAGGCCGCTGCGAATAGAGTATGAGGATGCGTTTTACCATGTGATGAATCGTGGAAGAGGGCGTGAAAATACCTTTTTGAGCGATGGCGACTTTAAGTATTTTTTATATTGTATTGAGCAAGCAAGCCTTCGCTTTAATATTGAAGTGCATTCTTATTGTTTAATGACCAATCATTACCACCTACTAATCAAAACCCCGGATGCAAATTTAGGCCGAGCCATGAAGCATATTAATGGCCTTTATACTCAATACTTTAATAGAGCACATAACACAGATGGTGCACTGTTTAGAGGGCGCTACAAAGCGGTGCTGGTGGATGCAGGTAACTATTTATTGCATGTTAGTCGGTACATTCACCGTAACCCAATTGAAACGAGCACCCCGATGGTAGATGACCTTGCTAAGTATACATGGTCTAGCTATTCAGCTTTCATTAAAAGGGTAGCGATACCTAAATGGCTCGTCCGAGACTTTATATTTTCGCTGCAAGGTAAAAAGCGTAAATATGCTGCTTATCAACAGTTTGTTGAATTTGAAAATAATAAAGAAATAAGTGCTTTTTATAGTGCTAAAAAGTTATTGTCGGTTTTGGGTTGTGAAGACTTTATTGAAAACATAAAAGACTATATTGCCAAGTCAGATAGCGAAAGAAAGCTTGTTAGTAAAAAGCACTCAGCAGATGATGTTATAGCTTACTTAGCTCAATATTTTAATGTTGAAGTTAATGAGATTATAACGGTTAAAAAGGGGCGAAAAGAGAAAAATTTACCACGCTGGTTTGCTATTAAATTATGCCAAGATTTAACGGAATTAAATTTGCAGGCTCTAGCAGCTGTTTTTAATGTTGAGCATTATTCGGCGATATCGAAAGCTGTTGGTAGGTTTAATACATTAATGGTTGAAGATAAAAAGGTTAAATTACAATTGGAAAAACTTCGAGATTGTTTGTTGTCTGAAGTCAAGATTTGACCCCATTTCCCCATCTCCCAGACACGGCAAGATCATTATAAATTGAACTTATAGAATATGTAGTGATCAGATCAAGGCATAATAATCACCTTGGTCACGTAAAATATGAGCGCTACTTTTCTGAAACACTTTAATTCAATTACCGAT
>NZ_JAQREZ010000072.1:0-17327 GCF_028598715.1 Pseudoalteromonas sp. GABNS16E | reverse complement strand
GAGGATCTGTAATTGAATTAAAATGTTTCAGAAAAGTAGTGCTCATATTTATGCGACCAAGTAATTATTATGCCTTGATCTGATCACTACTTGCTCTATAAGTTCAATTTATAATGATCTTGCCGTGTTCCTCTGCAGAAATTGAAGGTAAGTAAATATCAGAACGCTTTCTTGAATAAGACCATTTGTACCCGTCAGGTGAGTCTGAGCTTACTAACCCAAATAAATCAGCTACTTCAACTAAATCTCGCTCTACAGTTCGTTTTGTCACTGCAAAGCCTCTATCTTCAAGGCTTGACTGTAAAATTTTGGCTGTTGTCCATCTAGGAGTAATGGGGATGAGTTGCATCATATTAATAATGCGAGGGAGAGTCTTTCCTTTAGCCGTTGGCATCAACTTTGGGGCCTATCATAACTTAAACTTACCGACACATTATCATAAATCAAACAATAACAGCAGGTTAGACCATATATAAAGTAGTGTAATTGCACTATTTTATATATGAAAGCACTTTTATAGTAGAGTGCTTTGGGTTAATCTGCGTGTAATTACGATGATAAGGAAGTTGTTTAAAAGCCTAGCAATCATGTTTTTAAGCCCTCAAGCTTCTCTAGCATCACATAAACATTCAGCAAGGAAACTTAATGAAATACGACCTTGAACAAGATCTATTAAAGAATAAAGCAATTAAAAATGACCATGGCTGGCAGGTTAACATCAATGACTATCAAATCGACTTTCTCTTAAAAGAGTTAGGTGAAGATGAACACCCCAAAGACATTAAAGAACTGCGAGCGCAATATAAAGATGAGTCAATCGCTTACTTGAATTTAGACCGTCGAGACTTTGATAGTAAGTTAGGTGTGTATACACCTTTAGATGACGACACGCTTGTTTCTGAGCCTCAAAATATTGAACAGTTAGTAGAAATTACTAATATGCTCATTAATGGACGTTCCGTAGAGTTATTAGTTTTCACTCTCAGAAAGCCCGACTCAAATAATGCATGGGTGGGCTGCTTAAACTTGCTGCGTTGAGTAACTAAATGATCGATATTTAATAAAAACAACGATATTGCGACTTATTCTGTCGCAAGTATTTTATATTATTAGCATGTGTTGCTTCCGTGATGGGGCAGAAGAAAAAGTGTGAGAAACTTTTTCGTCATGGCCTACTTAATGTAGGCCTTTATTAGAAAAACCACTAAGTTATAAAAAAGGAGCGCAAAGAAATCACGTGACCAATTATAACTTTATAAAGCTCGGCAAAAGGATTCCCCTAAAAGATTTAAAGCTAGTAAAACGACCCGATGGTGGCTTTCGAAAACACCCTTCAAACTTTTTTAAGCGAAATTGTTTAAACAAGTTTGAATCTAGGGCATTCAATATCTTGCTGATAAATCAAACATAGAAATTGAGACCCTTAAGCAATTTATGGCAGGAAACTTATCTGTTGACTCTAAACTTGCCAAAAACTAGAAAAAGCCACAAAAATTAGCGCTGCAACTTGGTTAGAATTACAACGTCAATATGATGAGTACATAAAGTAATTCTAATTTGGGTGTTATACAAGACTGCCTGTTTCTAAAATTTAGAGGCTACGTTCAAAGTGCTATTTCAGTACAACCTAAAAAGTTGTATCGATTACTCATCAATTGAGTCTTTTCGGGCAAAATGACGGGGGAGTTGTCTTGGCAGTGGTCTTTAAATTTTACTGTAGGCGTTAAGCTTGCTGACGCGAAAAGCGTAGCTTTTAATATCAAAACCCGATCTCCGCAACTCGATACTCGTCTACTTTATTAATACATGTCGCGTTGGCGACGGCAACCAAGGGGCGGATACCGCCGACCGCCCCTTGGAACCCCACGGCGCCCCGGGCATTTTGCACTTTCCTCAAAGCCTAAATTGATATGAACGTAAACGCCGTGTAAGGCACATCCATGTGCCTGTCACGGCTTTGATTGCATCCATGCAATCGATTACTCATCAATTGAGTCTTTTCGGGCAAAATGACGGGGGGAATAGTCTTAGCATTAGCCTTCAAATTTGTCGATGCGTTAAGAGTTATGTATATTAAATTTATACTTAATTTGAGTAACTTAAATGGCTGATCAAGATCAAAAGGGTAAATGGCTTTCGAGCAAAGAGGTCATTAAACATCTAAAAATAACAGACTGTGAGTTAATGCACCGCCGCGAGCGTGGCGAGCTTAAGTTTGAAAAGCGCGGGCGCGCGTACTTTTATTATTTTGAAATCAAGGATGAATAAGTGATATTTCATAATTTACTGCAAGAAATGCAAGCCAATGAGCAAAAAGTATCTCCTCCTCAAGGCTTTCAAAAATATTTAAGTACCAATAATTTAAAAGCTAATACAGCAGCGACAATATCTATAGATTCTATTAAAAAGCTGCCAAAGCTTTTAAAAGAGCAAAATACGATGGTGCTGAGGCTTGGCTCTCGCTTAGGTGATAATCAAACTTATTTTTCACTTGTAAAATCAAATGATATAAACGATTTCTTTTTTAACGATCAAGCGCTGTTTGGCCAATTACAACCAGAGCTATTTTTGCCAAACGTATCAATAAGAAGCTTATTTGCATTTCAGCTCCTACCAAAAGTAACCGAAACCTCAGTTGTTAATTTAGCTATAGCGTCAGGGTTAATGGCTGAAGCACTTAACTTAAAGGATGATAAAACCATCGTTGTGCCAGCAACGGGGCAAAGTACATTCACATTTAACTTTAAGCCACTCGCTAACGAGGATATTGTCCTTGAGCATATAAATGGTCAAGTTGAAATCGATGCTGTATTTGTTGCTAAGCGAGACGGTAGAGAGCACTTATTTGTGATTGAAGCAAAACATGGCGATAAGTTTGATTCACTGGCAAAACACAAATTGCTTTACCCTAGTTTAAGCCTATTACAAAAGTTGCCCTCATCTATGCCTATAGTCCCTGTTTACTTGAGAAGTATAAAAACAGAAAAAGGGATCGACTTTTATATTGCTGAGTGTCCTTGCATTGTAAATCACCCATATTCTCAATAACTTAAAAGATAACGTGCAACACTAATCTTGTTGAATATATGTACTCTTAAATCATTAACTTCATGTTCGTTACCTATACCTAAAATTTAAGCGCTTTTCGCGCGAGCAAGCTCTGCGCCTACAAGTTACAGCGCGAGGTAAACTCCCGCCTACATTCATAAACACCAATCTACCAACACACTCCAACTCCCCGTGATCACACCCGAAAGTTATAAATTGATGAGTAATCACTTGCATGGATGCAAGTTAAGCCGTGACTTCGCCATGGATGGCGAATACACGGCGCTTACGTTCACATCAATTTTTAACTTGAGGACACAGTGTAATCCTCGGGTGCGCCGAGAGAGTCCAGAGAGAGGTCGGCGGCAGCCTCTCTTTGGTTGCCATCGCCAACGCGATAAAACCTCGAATAGAGGTTTTTAATCCCTTTCCCAAAATCATATATAAATCACGGCTCAAGCCAATTCCTACACTTTAAAAGCGCTAGGCAAACTCACGCCTACGGCACATCCTACAAATTTAAAAGCTGCGCTTTTCGCGTGAGCAAGCTCTGCGCCTACAAGCTAAAACGCGACTACAAACTAACCTGCAACCACTTGTTTAAACCGTGCGAACGTTCGCATGCTTTCATCAGCAATCATTACCTCGTAATCTGGGTTTTGAGCAATTAGCTCATATTGCCCATTAGGTAATTTATTAACTTTGCGCAGTAAATACTGCCCTTCCCCGCCTATATCATCTCGCTCTATCGCCACTATTTGGCCGCGTAACGATCCTGCTTTATCGGACGTTATAAGCTCAAGTAGCAGTAAATCACCATCAAGTATTGGGTGTTTACCGCCGTTCATAGAGTTGCCCGAAGCGCGTGCTAAAAAGTGCACGTTTGGATCAAGCTTGCCTGCGCCAAGTGGCGCATCTAAATATTCAACATCGCTGCTATCGCCAGTTTTAAAATGCCCACAGGCTATTTTAATATTTGGGAAGTAACGTAACTTCAATGCGTTAATGATGGTTTTAAAATTAGCTTTCGGCTCCGCCGCCAAATTTGTTTGCTCTGATTTATTTACAACTTTTGAAAATTTAAACACCTCAGCTTTCGGCTTTGCTTCTTCAAAACTGTTTTTGCCAAGCCATAATTTAGCACTGCTTGATTCAGCTACTTGATACGCCCAATTGCTTACTGCAAGCGATTTATCTGCATCGCAATAAAAGTAAGGTTGCAGTTTATTCGTTATTTCGGCCTTATGAATATCAAGGTTTTGTTCTAGCCAGCGGTCGCGGTGAGCAAAAGCGGCGAGGTGGTCTCGCTTGTTGTTATTACAATCAGCATGTGCAGCAACAAAGTTATGTGCTAAATCGTTTGGGTAGCGCTTAAAAGGAATAAAGTGATCGATCTCTGGCGTTTTTTTAGTTTCTTTTTCGTTTTTTAGATTCATTGGCTTTTGGCAGTAAAAGCAAAGCCCGTTTTGAATATCTATCAATAGTGGAGTTACCACTTTTAACGCCGCTCTATTACTGCCAAACAAGAACTCTTGTAGCTGGCTTTGCGAGCCTAATAGCGTTTGATTAGCTTTTATAGTTTGTACTTTTTCTATCCATTCAGTAACACTAAGATGCACAACCAAATCGTAAAAGCGCCTAAAACACTGAGCTATACCAGCATTTAAAACAATTCGCTTGGGCTCTCTGCCTTTACCTAAAAGTGTATGGGGATATAAAAAACATTCTTCTTTACCCGAAAGTAACTGTAACCGCCAAAGAGGGCCATCGATAAATGTTCGTCTAAGAGAACTAATTACTTGGTTATATTGTTGGTAGTTTTTGAATGCGTTGTAACTTTTCACACCTGCATTTTGTAGTTTATAAATTTCGGTAATGAACTTTGCCTGCCCTTGGCTATTTTGCTTTAACAGCATGTCTTCGGCATTAGTAATAATATCGGTAGAGTGGGCAGCGTAAGGCATTGAGTGGTTCCAATAAAGTTGGATAAATTTATCGACTAACGTGTCTATTTTTATTTCCATTGGAGCACTCTGATCTTCATTTTGCTGTTCTACGCAAATATCAGCAATAGCATGTAATAGTGCATATTTATAAGTTGCGGTGAATTCTCCCTCAACCAACATGCGCTGAATATATGCAATAAAGTCGAGTTGTTGCTGCATTGCGCCAATCATAAAGTGGGAGCAGCCTTAATTAACGCATTGAGCCACACTTCGCTTTCGCGCTCTGGGCGTTGGTCGACCGTTTGCCATTGTTTTAGTATTTTAAGTTTTGTGTGGCTATTAATTAACGCAGTTAAAGCACTTTCATTTAAATCGGTAAATTCACGGCCATTATGTACACGCTCTTGCGTGCCATATTTAAACGATACATATAAAACGCCATTGGGTTTTAGGGCATTTTGCAGTTTTAAAAACACTTGCGGTAACTCAGCTTTTGGTACATGTAATAAACTCGCGCAGCACCAAATGCCGTCGTACTTATTGGTACAATTTAGCTGCTGAAAGGTTTTAACCTCTACGGCTTGTCGTAAGTAATTACTGGCTAACTTTGCAAGCTCGGGACTTGCGTCAAATGCGCTAACAGTAAAACCTTGCTGTTTAAAATACATAGCATCGCGGGCACTGCCACAGCCAGCATCTAAAATATGGCCATGTTTAGGGATAAGCGGTAAAAACTCAGCGTAAAGCGCCGACATATCAACATTAAGCGTTGAGTCGCTAAAAGTTTGTGCATGTTGATTATAGTAATTGAGTGTTTTAGTAGGCACTAAATTCACCGCTCCTTGGTTTATTTATTAACAGCGCGAGCTATTAATCTGGTATTCATTTATAACTAATCTACAGTATCAACATTTAAAAATATAGAGCTACGGCAATATATACGCCCTAAGTAGTATGTTTTCATTACAAAAAAGCACTGTTTAATTGTTATAAACCAATGTTATTTACACTTTTACCTATTAACTCTACATCTTTGAAAGTATTAAAGTTATATAAACGCTTCGGCGCTATTTGAATGAGTAGCGATAATTAAACACTTACCTTAATCCACACTAAAAACATGGCTGTTATTTACCCTGCAGTGTAACGGCTTGAATAAACGTTTATTTAAGCCGTTATAAGCTTACCAAGCGTTTTAAAGGTTACATTACGTGCAATCGCTTTAGCTGCTGGCCTTTTAATAACAACTACCTAACCCTGTTTATATTTACAACTTGGTTTATACTAAAGTGTTGTAATTTTTTAGAGTAATAAAATGCTTAAAGTCGCTTTTGTTGTATTACTAATCTTTAGCTGTAGCGTATTTGCCTGTAACAAAACACTTAAGGTGGGTACTAATGAACGCAACTGGCCGCCTTATGTGGTGGCAGTAAAAAACAATTTAACAAGCGTTGAAATTGACGTGTTGAACACGATTTTTAACGGCTCATCTTTTTGTTTAAAATTTGTGTTGCTGCCTACCTCATCGCGCGCTTTTGAAGAATTAAAAGAAGGCCGTATTGATGTTATTTTTGCCGCGAGTAAAACATCAGCAAGAGCTGATTTTGCCTATTTTAGCGATGCCTATCGTGATGAAGTAGTTCGCCTGTATAAATACACCGAATCGCCTGATTTAAATAACATTAGCGATTTTTTTATAAAGATTTAACCTTGGCGGTTAACCGTGGCAGTTATTATGGCGTTGCGTTTGAGCTGTTTAAACAAAACTGCCCCGCTAACGTTATTATGATGCCTACCGCCGAAAAACGTTTTGCAATGCTCAATAAAAATAGAGTTGATTACGCAATTGAAGACGAACTAGCAGCGCAATATTTTATAAACCAATACCCAGCAATAGAAGCGGTTACTAATACAGCGGCCATCAATAAGAGCTCTATTCATTTAATGCTCAGTAAAAAAACCATTAGTCAAGCCGAGTTACAAACTATAAATGAGTTAATTAAACAAAATAAATCCGCTATACAAGCCATTTACCCACACTACTAAACGCTTAGATTTCGCAACATTTAAAAGCTGCGCTTTTCGCGCGAGCAAACTCTGCGACTACAATCACAAGCCGGATTATAAACTCCCGCCTACATTCATAAACACTAAGAGTGTAATAGGTGTTAGGTTTTAGGACAGTGACAGAGATTACTAGTTATTAGGCTGTTTGCACAAGCTCGCAACCCGTTGCTCGTATCCAGTAGCAGCGATTTCATATCGCGTCAGATTAAGCCTAAATAAATATTTACCGCCGAGAACACAGAGTTCACAGAGAAATGCTTAAAAAATACCGTTCCACCTCTGTGTAGCGCAAAGCGCCTCAAGAACCTCTGTGGTGCAAAATTGTTTTTAAATTAAAAGCGCGAGGTAAACTCCCGCCTACCGATATGATTAACGTTGACGGTTATCGTAGACGGGCTTTATGCCGCGCAAGGTCATTATTCACAAAGAGGGCGAAGAGACGCTGCGCTGAAAAGAGAAGGCGCTGGGTGCTAGGTTGTGCCCGTAGCCCACTACCCGCCGCCCGAGAACTTTACTTTACCCTTTAACCTCAATCAGCTTGCTAATTCGGCCATCGCTTTTTGGCTAAACAAGTGCATAGTTACATAATGTCGTTTTTTAATAATCGTCTTCACAATTTCTTGATCTATATTCAAATAATCATGCACAAGCGCATTGCGTAAACCGATTATTTTACGCCATGAAAGCAACTCATTATCGGTTAAAACACCGAGTTGCGTTAGTTCACTAAATGTTTGGTAGGCATTACTGCTTGTCGTGTTTTTATACTTTTTAAGCCAGTGCTTAGATAAACCAATACACACTTCTGTCATTAACTGTAACAAACGCTCTGCGGCACGGTAGTCTCTATTATTAAGTTGATCTATTTGGCTTAATTCGTCGAGTTCTTGCATATATTCATCAATATGTCGTGTTACTTCACTTATATAAAGCGCTATTCCTGTATCAATCATGCTTACTCGCTATCATCTCAAATTCAAATTGGCTATAAATACGCTGCTGCTCTTTCATCGCTCTAAGGCTATTTTTACCTAAAATTACACATCCGTACTCTATTATGTTGAATGCAAGGTAACTGGGGATTAAGTTTATATCAACGATTGAAATAAGCTGTTCGTTTAGGCTAAGCGCATTGCTGATTTCTAGCTCGAGTTCTTTTGGCCTGAGTCGTTTATCAAACGAGCTAAGATCAAAATTTTTAAAAGCGATAGCAAGATCAATATCACTATGAGGTTGTGCTGTACCTTTGGCGTGAGAGCCATACAACCAAACCACTTCAATGTCGCTATTTTTCTGCAAGTAATTAACTATTTGTTGAAAAATATTATTGCTCAAAATAAAAAACCATTAGTAAAAACTAAGATAATCATAACTTATCTGTTTTATACTGAACACTAAAACCGATAATGTACTTTTATTCACGTAAATTAATTTTAAGTGATGTATTCACCAAAGAAGCGCTAGGTAAAAGGCGCTAGCTTCTGGGGAAGTAACTAGGTGCTAAGTTATGCCCATAGCCCAAAACCCGCCGCCCGAGAACTTTTACCTTTCCCCTTTAATCACTTTCTCTGTGTACTCTGCGACCTTGGTGGTAAATAGGTTTTAATTTATTTTATTCACCACGAGGAAGAAGAGGCGCTGCGCTGAAAGAGGAAATAAAAAAGCCAAATATTATTATGTAGCAGCGATTTTATATCGCGTCAGATTTAGGTCATTAAGCATAGAGACGCTGAAAGAGAAGGCCAAAGGCGCTAGGCAGTGTTCGCTACTCGTCGCTCGAAGCGCGCCGCTCGTAACCTTTAATTTCAATCTTCCACTTTTTTAGATCTTTTTGCGTAACCAAAACAAGCTGCCTTCGGTGGCTATCCACGCTTGTTTACCCAGTGAATTTAGGTATATCCCTACTTCTTCTTTACTGCCTGGGCTGTAAAAATCAAAGTCGTCACTTTTTAGTTTTTCTTGCCCAGTAAGTAGCTTTATAAAGTGTTTATTAAGCTGTTTAAGTTGCTTTTTATATTGCTTGGCTTGGCTAGAGTCACCATTTTTATGAAATTCACTCAAGGCGCGGCTTGCTGTGGCATGGAGCTCTTCGCTGTCGAAGTCAGCTAAAAACGCATCTAGCTTTTGCCACTGGCCTTTAATTATGTAGCAGTTCATTAGCCAATGCCGATTCGCTTGATTATCCATGGGGTTTAATTGCAACAGTGTTTCAAATTCATCAATGGCAAGTTGTATATTGCCTTGTAGTGCGTTAATTTGTGCTCGGTGCGACCGTAGCATCATATAAGGGCGTGTTTCGTGGATCAGCCAAAAGTGGCCTTGGTTTTGTGCTATGTATTGCTCTGTAATAAAACCCTCAAACAGTTCAAGTAACGCTTCTATCGGTTCAAACGCGCTGGGGGTAAAGTCGCTAAGGATTGCTTCCATTAATTGATCAATCACTTCGTCGTCAATCATTTTGCCAGCAGCAAAGTCATTGCTGTGCTGTTGGTGTGCAAACTCTTCTAAAAATTGTTCGTTAAACGCGGCTTCGTCTTCATCGCTCCAGCGGGTGTTTTCAATAAAACGAATGTTGTAAAGCGCGTCGGCTACAAAGTAGATGTAATTCTTTTTAAATGATTGCGCTAAGCCCTGGTTACTAGCAAATTTTTTCATTGCAGCTTGCTCAGAGCTGAAGGCACTAAGTACTTCATTTAAACTTGCTAGCACCTCTTTTTGGTGTTTGTTTAGGCTGCGTTTATCAATAAACTTAAGTGCCTGTAATGCCCCTTTACAGTAGTTTGGTAATGGCATATTAGCTTTGAGTGAATCGCGGTAATCGGTTTTCGATAAGCTGCATTTAGTGGGCATTTTAAAGTCTTCGCTCATCACTTTTTGCATGCTGTTATTGTAATTTTCCATCAGGCTTTCGAGGTGCTTTAACTCAGCGTCTGTTGTAAAATTAATCTCACCTAGTAGGTCTGGCTGCCATTGGCTGGGCATTATTATGTCTGGCAGTAAGCCTAATCCTAAAAAGTAACCCTGAATAAAGTAATAATCTGGCTGTTTTACACTTAGCTTACTAAGTTTTATAACTTCGCTACGAATTTTTGCGGGCGACATAACTCACTCTTTTTGATATTTTTTATTACAATAAAGCCGTACTTAAAAACAATCAAGTGAGTTAACGTTTAAATAGGCTAGCCTTTAGTATACTTGGCCTGTATAATTTGCCGCCTTATTTACACCTATTGCCTGGTCTATTTTCGCACCTGCTGCGCCCATAACCCTGTCAGTATTTTTCTAGGACACCTTTTTTTGATCTCCACCGCAAATATTACGATGCAGTTTGGCGCAGAGCCGTTGTTTGAAAACATTTCAGCTAAATTTGGTAACGGTAACCGTTACGGTTTAATTGGCGCTAACGGCTGCGGCAAGTCGACATTTATGAAAATTTTAAGCGGTGCGCTTACGCCTAGTGCAGGTAATGTGTCTATTACGCCGGGGCTAAAATTAGGTAACCTAAGCCAAGATCAGTTTGCGTTTGAACAATACAGCGTAGTTGACGCGGTAATTATGGGCGACGTTGAGCTTTGGAAAGTAAAAGAAGAGCGCGACCGTATTTATTCATTGCCTGAAATGAGCGAAGAAGACGGCATGAAAGTGGCAGAGCTTGAAAGCATCTTTGCTGAAATGGACGGTTACACCGCAGAAAGTCGCGCAGAAGAAATACTACTTGATGCGGGTATCGATAAAGAATTTCATTATGGTTTAATGGCAAACGTAGCCCCTGGTTGGAAATTGCGTGTGCTGTTAGCACAGGCGCTATTTGCAAATCCTGATATTTTGCTACTTGATGAGCCAACTAATAACTTGGATATTCATACTATTACGTGGCTTGCGAATGAGCTTAACCAACGTAAATGTACCATGATTATTATTTCCCATGACCGTCACTTTTTAAACTCGGTATGTACGCACATGGCCGATATTGATTACGGCGAGCTGCGTATTTACCCAGGTAACTACGAAAAGTACCTTGAAGCCTCAGGCTTGCAACGCGAACAGTTATTAGCTGAAAACGCGAAAAAAAGCGCTGAAATAGACGAGCTGCAAGACTTTGTTAACCGTTTTGGTGCTAATGCCTCTAAAGCAAAACAAGCCAGCTCGCGCGCTAAAAAAATGGATAAAATTAAGCTTGATGAAGTTAAAGCGTCAAGCCGTATGAGCCCATCGTTAAGTTTTGACGAAGGCAAAAAAATGTACCGCCAAGCGCTTGAAGTTAATAAACTTGGCCACGGTTTTGATGGTGAAACATTATTTAGCGGCGGCGACTTTTTACTAGAAGCAGGCGCTAAGCTTGCGGTTATTGGCGAAAACGGTGTGGGTAAAACCACCTTTTTACGCTGTTTAGTAAACGAGCTTAAAAGTAATGAAGGCGAAATTAAGTGGTCTGAAAACGCAAGCTTTGGCTACTGCCCGCAAGACAGCACAAAAGATTTTGATAACGATTTAACGTTATTTGATTGGATGTCGCAATGGCGTACAGCCAAGCATAACGATTTAATGGTTCGCGGCATGTTAGGGCGTTTGTTGTTTACCGCCGACGATTCAAACAAAAAAGCGCGTAACTGTTCTGGTGGTGAAAAAAACCGCTTGTTGTTTGGTAAGCTAATGATGCAAGACGTAAACGTACTTGTAATGGACGAGCCAACCAACCACATGGATATGGAAGCCATTGAAGCGCTAAACAATGCACTTAAAGATTTTGCGGGTACGCTTATTTTTGTAAGCCACGACCGCGAGTTTGTATCGTCTTTAGCTACACGCATTATTGATATTAAAGACAAGCAGGTCATTGATTTTCAAGGTACGTTTGACGAATACCTAGCTAGCATAGAAGAGAAAAAAATCGCTTAAGTTGTAGCAGCGATTTTATATCGCGTCTGTTTTAGGTATAAGTTTTTAGGTTTAAGCTTTTAGGTTTCAAAAACTAAGAATAAAGCCTAAATCATTTTAAAAAGGTGCTGTTTAGCGCCTTTTTTTGTGGGTGTTTGAATAGGTGGGTGCGCATTATTTTTAACCAATCACCGTGTTTTCTCTGTGTAGCGCGAAGCGCCTCTGTGTCCTCTGTGGTGGTATTTAATTTACAATTAATGAAAAGCTGTACGTCAACCCTGAACAAGCTTGGTGCCCACAATGTTAACATTAACACCAGAGCTATACCTTACCTTGTAGACCCGCAGCCTGTTGGCGTAACGAGCGATAGTTCGTAAATATTAAACCAATACAATCACAAAGAGGTGTAGAGGCGCTTCGCTTTAGAGAAGTAACAAGCACCTTGCGCGAGCAAGCTTCGCGCCTACAACTTTCACTCCTCATTTTTTTCTCTTTGTGCAATACATCGTTTGAATAATGAGATACTTTGCCTTTCGTATGAACAAGCTTCGCGCTTACAAGCCAAATTAACCACCGAGAAGAACAGGAGAAATTACTCACCAACCCCCGTCTGTGATTGAATTAATGAGTAGCAGCGGCTTTATGCCGCGAAAAAATTTAATACCAAACGCGAGGTAAGCTCCTGCTACGTGGTTAGTTCATAGTTTTTAGGCGCACATTGCTTTTGTTTAACAGTGATTATGTCGCCACAGAGAAGTGAAGAAGAGCAGAAGAAGCGATTAACCGATCCCCGTGTTTTCTCTGTGTAGCGCGAAGCGCCTCTGTGTCCTCGGTGGTGGTATTTAATTTACAATTAATGAAAAGCTGTACATCAACCCTGAACAAGCTCTGTGCCTACAGGCCACGAACTAAAATTTAGATAATAAAAAGGGGAGCTATGTTGCTCCCCTTTGTGCCTATAATTTTGATTTATTTAAGATCAAATCTGTCGGCGTTCATTACTTTTACCCATGCATTTACGAAATCATTTACAAAACGTTCTTTGTTGTCGTCTTGTGCGTAAAATTCGCTTAGTGCACGTAATATAGAGTTTGAACCAAACACTAAATCTATACGTGTTGCGGTCCATTTTATGGTGCCTGTTTTGCGTTCAACAATGTTGTAAACACCTGGCTCAGACGGTTTCCAGTTATTGGCCATGTCGGTTAAGTTTACAAAAAAGTCGGTAGAAAGCGCGCCTACGTTGTCGGTGAATACGCCGTGTTTGCTGCCTGCGTAGTTTGTGCCTAACACGCGCATTCCGCCAAACAGTACGGTCATTTCTGGTGCGGTTAGGCCCATTAACTGGCTACGCTCTAAAAGTAGCTCTTCTGGCGATACGCTAAAGTCGCCTTTAAGGTAGTTTCTAAAGCCGTCGAGTACTGGCTCTAACGGTTCGAACGACTCGGCATCGGTCATTTCGTCGGTTGCATCGCCGCGACCTGGCGCAAACGGTACAGTTACATCAACACCAGCTTGTTTTGCAGCTTGCTCTACAGCTGCCGTGCCACCTAATACGATTAAATCTGCAATGCTGATAGGCTTAGCTAAACCTGCTTTAAATTTTTCAAGGGCGCTAAGTACGCTTGCTAAGCGCTCTGGCTCATTGCCTTGCCAATCTTTTTGCGGAGCTAAGCGAATACGCGCGCCATTTGCACCACCACGGCGGTCTGAGCCACGGTACGTGCGTGCGCTATCCCATGCTGTAGTAATTAAATCAGTTGCGCTTACGCCACAATCAAGAATTTGTGCTTTTAGCTCGCTAATTTCATCATCAGATAGGGTGTAGTCAACCGCTGGAATTGGGTCTTGCCAAATTAGGTCTTCGCTTGGTACATCTTTACCTAAGTAACACGCTTTAGGGCCTAAGTCGCGGTGCGTAAGTTTAAACCACGCGCGGGCAAACACATCAGAAAAATACTCAAAGTCGTTGTTAAAACGTTCAATAATTTTACGGTAGATTGGGTCTACCTTCATGGCCATATCGGCGTCGGTCATCATTGGGTTTAAACGAATTGATGGGTCTTCTACATCTACCGGCTTATCTTCTTCTTTAATATTTACAGGCTCCCATTGGTGCGCGCCTGCTGGGCTTTTAGTTAGTTCCCACTCGTAGTTTAATAGTAAGTGACAGTAGCCGTTATCCCATTTTGTAGGGTGGGTAGTCCACGCGCCTTCTAGCCCCGACGTTACGGTATTGCGACCAAAGCCGCCTTCTTTAGTGCTGTTCCAGCCTAGGCCTTGCTCGTGTACGTCGGCCGCTTCTGGCTCTGGGCCTAAGTGCTCAGCTTTACCGTTACCGTGGGTTTTACCTACCGTGTGGCCGCCTACAGTAAGCGCTGCGGTTTCTTCGTCGTTCATTGCCATGCGAGCAAATGTTTCACGTACGTGCTGCGCGGTTTTTTGCGGATCGGGTATACCATTAACGCCTTCTGGGTTTACGTAAATTAAGCCCATTTGTACCGCAGCTAATGGGTTTTCCATGGTGTCGGGTTTTTCTACGTTGTCGTAACGCTCATCACTCGGTGCTAGCCATTCTTTTTCTGCGCCCCAGTAAATGTCTTTTTCTGGATGCCAAATGTCTTCACGGCCACCGGCAAAGCCATAAATTTTTAGGCCCATTGATTCGTATGCCATGTTACCGGCTAAAATAAATAGGTCGGCCCACGATAATTTGTTACCGTATTTTTTCTTGATTGGCCACAATAGGCGGCGTGCTTTATCTAGGCTTGCGTTGTCTGGCCACGAATTTAGCGGCGAAAAACGCTGGTTGCCGGTGCTTGCGCCACCACGGCCGTCTGATAATCTGTACGTACCCGCAGAGTGCCATGCCATGCGGATCATTAAGCCGCCGTAATGGCCCCAATCGGCAGGCCACCAATCTTGGCTATCGGTCATAAAGGATTTTAGGTCTGCTTTTACTGCGTCTAAATCGAGAGATTTGAATGCTTCGGCGTAGTCAAAGTCTGTGCCGTAGGGGTTTGATTTTGTGTCGTGCTGATGAAGAATGTCTAAATTTAGAGTATTTGGCCACCAATCTGTGTTTACTTTAGAAATAACTGAGTTACTACCGTGCATTACGGGACATTGACCCGATTTAGTGCTGCTCATTTTCAGCTCCTTACTTTAAATGAAGAGTTTAACTATTTTACTCAAGCCCCAGCGCTTACATTTAAAGTAGCACGCTAAGGTTTATTAATTTTGCGCATAATTTTTATTTACTGCTCAAACAATATAGACCCCTAATATTACATTCGCCAGCGTATAAACTTGAATTAAATCGATTGAAACCATTGGTTTAATGAATACAGTTTAAACACCACAATTAGTGTGATCGGATTAAATAGATAACGCGTAATGGTATGTGAAGGGTTTGAAAGTGGCTTTTAATTAAGCGCACATTGTAATACCCCCCTTCACCATGAAATTAAAGTTGTTTATAAAGGTGCATTACTAAGCCCAATGCACCTTTACTTTATAACTTATTGAAATCTATTTTGAATAATTAAGTAAATGTTCAGATTAACTTGATTATTATGACCACTCACTCCTGTTATTTCCCTGCGACAATTTATTGTTGTTTTAAGCAGTTTTGCCAGCCCACATTGGGCTGGCTTTTTTTGCCTAAAATTTAGAATTCTTTGAGGCTATGTGAACAGTTGTATGATTTTGTTAAGTTGTTTAATGTTCAAAGCCAACACGCCCTAGTGCCAATAAGCCTTGCATGTTAAAGTGCGATTAGTCACTAATAATTAACTAGGCGTACCCATGCGTTTTTATATAACTATTCTATTTGTTTGTTTTGTTTCGCTTTTAAATACTGTTAATGCCCAAGAATCTGCTGCACCAACAGAAGAGCAACAGCAACAAGCGTTAGCGCAATTAAATGAGCCCATGTATAAACCGCTTTTAGAACGCTATATTCTTGATGAGTTAAAAGCCGTTCGCCAAGACCAACAACAATTACGCGAAGATGTAACAAAACAAGTTACACACGCCCAGTTAGATACCGCCGACAGAGCGCTTATTTACACCACCGACACTATTAATAACGTGTTTTTTATTATTACTGCTACGGCCTCTATTTTGGTTTTAGTAGGCTGGAACTCGCTGCGCGATGTTAAAAATAAAGTAGAAGACATTGTAAATACGCGTGTCAGTGTGATCACTGACGAGTACGAAGATCGCTTAAAAATTCTTGAAGAAAAACTGCGTGTACGCTCAGAAGAAATACTCAGTAACCAAGAGCGTATATCGGTCACTAACGAGGTGCACTCGTTATGGATGCGCGCAAACCTAGAAAGCGACTTTGCAAACAAAATAGAAATATTTGACGAAATTTTAAAACGTAAGCCAGAAGATGTAGAAGCCATTGCCTATAAAGCCGATGCATTATTAGAGCTAAACGAAACCGCCAAAGCCATTGAGTTATGTAACCAAGCCATTGATATAGATAGCGACTACGGCTATGCCTACTGGCAGCGTGCGTGTGCGTATGCACTTACACACAAACATGCCGATGCATTAGCCGATATAAAAATGGCTCTTGAATACTCGCCAAACTTACGTAATGAGCTACTACACGAAAGTGCATTTGCCAGCCTACACGACAACGACAGCTTTAATACCATAGTAGCGGGTAGCTAGAGTTTTGTAGGCGCGTTATTGGCGTAAAGTGCTAAGCCCACAATAGCAGTAGCAGCGGCTTTATGCCGCGAAAAAAACTCAATATAAAACGCGAGGTAAACTCGCTGCTACGTAGTTAACTCATGCTTTCGTTTAAAAGTGATTATGTCACCACCGAGAAGTGAAGGAGGAGAACAGGAGAAATGACTCACCAACCCCCATTGTTTCCTCTGTGTCTCTGTGTCCTCTGTGGTGAAATTAATGAGTAGCAGCGGCTTTATGCCGCGAAAAAATTCAATATAAAACGCGAGGTAAACTCGCTGCTACGTGGTTAGCTCATACTTTCGTTTAAAAGTGATTATGTCACCACCGAGAAGTGAAGGAGGAGAGCAGGAGAAAAACTGGAGAAATAAATCACCAACCCCCATTGTTTCCTCTGTGTCTCTGTGTCTCTGTGTCTCTGTGTCTCTGTGTCTCTGTGTCTCTGTGTCTCTGTGTCTCTGTGTCTCTGTGTCCTCTGTGGTGAAATTAATGAGTAGCAGCGGCTTTATGCCGCGAAAAAATTCAATATAAAACGCGAGATAAACTCGCTTATATGTATCCGTCCGGTGATCACCGCCTAGCCTTTAAAATTCCACGGTAATAGACTATCGATATCAGGTGTTGATTGGCACAGCTCATCTAAACACGCGGTGATGTAATCGTATGGCGCTAAGCCGTTGG
>NZ_JAQREZ010000071.1:0-17751 GCF_028598715.1 Pseudoalteromonas sp. GABNS16E | reverse complement strand
TCAGCTTGCTTCAAAATAGTGAGGATCTGACTGTCTGTAAAATGTGCTTTTTTCATAATTTTCTCCTGTGTTTACAATAAGAGAAAATTCTACGTTTGGCATCTATTATTTTTCGGGGGGATTACCCTTCAAACGCATGTTCCGAGTGTTGCTGACTAAAAACCAAACTTCTTATCAGAATGCGATCTCTGGTCGAGAAGCTCTTTTATTGTCGATAGGCGGTCGTGTAGGTGGCGGAAACATTGCAGGTGTTGCCGTTGCTATCACATTAGGTGGACCAGGCGCGGTATTTTGGATGTGGGCTGTTGCGCTTATCGGAATGGCGACGAGCTTGGTAGAGTGCTCACTCGCTCAGCTCTATAAGCGAGTAGACGGTGATGTTTTCCGTGGCGGTCCTGCAAGGACGATTATTCATGACCTTGGAAAAGATTACAAATGGCTAGCTTATGTTTATTCTATATGCTTAATAGCATCTTTTGCAATCGGCTTCAGCGCATTTCAAGGTAATACAGTTGCAGGAGTAGTTGTAGATAGTCTAGGTATCGATCGTATCTATACCGGAGCATTTCTTGCAGTTATCGTTAGCTTTATTATATACGGTGGCATCCATCGTATCGCTAAAACGACAGACGTCATCGTCCCCATAATGGCGATTGCATATATAGGTATTTCTTTGCTCATAATTATCATGAATATTTCCGATCTTCCGGCGGTCATATTAACAATCGTTAAAAACGCTTTTGGTATTGAAGAAGTAGTAAGTGGTGGGATGGGGGCAGCAGTTGCAAACGGTCTCCGACGAGGCTTATTCTCCAATGAAGCAGGCCTAGGTTCTGCACCAAATGTTGCTGCAACAGCGGATGTAACGCACCCGATTAGCCAGGGAATAACTCAATCTCTGTCTGTATTCATTGATACTATCGTTGTATGCAGTTGCACAGCTTTCGTGATTTTACTTGGTAATGTATATGTACCGGGTGAGACAGTTGCTGATGGTGCTGTCCTTACACAACAATCATTGGTGTCTCATATAGGAGGGTGGGCTCAGTACTATCTAACGGGTACGATTTTTTTATTCTCTTTCAGTTCCATTATCTACAATTACTACTTGGGAGAAAATGCACTGACCTTTATATCGAAAAGCAAGCTGGCGTTACACATCCTACGAATTTCAGTTATTGCTATCGTATTCATTGGGGCTGTAGCTCCAACAGCAACGTCAGTATTTTTCTTTTCAGATCCAATGATGGGTATACTAGCTATTGTGAACTTACTCGTTCTGATAATGCTGTTCCCTACGGTAATGCGTCTGTTGAAAGATTACCGAAACAAACTTAAAGATGGGATAGAACATCCCCAATTCGACCCGGATTAATTCAGCGATTTGGATATTGACCGTAACGCGTGGCGATCTAAAACGTATTCAGTAACCTAGCAATTAGAAACAAGCCCTATTAATAAAATAGGGCTTGTTGAATAGCTACTACAGACCTAGTAATGGATTATATAAACTAAGTCCAAATCTGGCTTGAATGAATGTTGTGAGTATCGGTTTTAAATTTTTTTTGGCATATGGGTTTAGAAAAAGAGCTGTTTAGAACAAGAGTCAGTACCACATACTCTGACTCGGCACTAAACAGGGGAACGCTACTTGTTCGAGGACTTACTCGGCTTTAGTCCCGGAGTGTTTCCTGGAGTTTTTTTGTTGTCACGTCGACGTTGATCTGGTTTACCAGTCGACTTGCCTATTGGTTTTGGTCCTGGTTTCAAACCCATGATTTGATCCTTTTATTTAACGAGGTTATTCCTCGTTGTATAATCTTTGGGCAGTATTGATGGCTTTCAAGATGTGTATGAAAAACAATCTAAAAATATCACCAAGGTTTCTTGCTGGTAACTCATGTTTTGATGCGTTTTAAAATGTATTGCGACAAGTTGGAGGTACAAGATGGATAGAATTACCTCGGGTCCGCGACGGCTTAGTGTTGAAGAGATACAAGAGCTTCGTCGTGATATGCAAGAATCCTCAGCTTGGGCCAAAGCAGAACTCAAACGCCGACGAGACGCAAAAAAATCAAAAAAATTCTGCGCATGGTATAGATGATGGTATCGGGAAAGGTGGTATTTCTAAATAGCTGTTATTTCGATGTATTTTGTATCCGTTGATATTCGAGTGGGAATAACACCCGTTTTTACTAATGGTTAATGCCTTTTAGATAGCAAACATAGTTTTGTTATTTAAATAATAAAAACCGTTAGTTCTTGCCCACTAAACTAATTAAGTGAAGTGGGCTAAGTGGGTTTATTTTGCAGGAACGGGCGTAGGTTGCTCTGTTTCTGTAAGTAGCCCTTTAACTAGACTAATACAGCCTAGAATTAAAATAATAGTAAAGGGCAGGGCGGCAATAATAGTAATGTATTGCAATGCTTGAATTGAATCGGTGCCACCAATCCACAGCATTAACATAGCAATAATACTGGCAATAACGGCCCATACTAGCTTTTGCTTTATAGGTACTTCTAGTTTTCCGCCTGATGTAAGGCTATCTATTACAATAGAGCCGGAGTCGAGGGTGGTAACAAAAAAGATAATTATTAACGCCACAGCTAAAAGAGAAAGCAGCGTACCAAACGCATAAGCATCTAGCATATAAAACAAGCTAAGCGTTACATCTGTAATACCTTGGTTTGCGCCAAGTACCCCAACTTCATTTATAATTTGATCAATCGCAACACCACCAAAAACCGACATCCAAGCAGTAGTTACAAGAGTAGGAATGAGTAATACATACACTAAAAATTCGCGTATGGTACGCCCTTTTGAAATACGCGCTACAAACATACCAAAGCAAGGTGCGTATGCAACCCACCACGCCCAATAAGACACAGTCCAGCCATGTAGCCACTGCGTATCTTCTCGGCCTGTGCTTGAGCTTAGAGGAATGATATTTTTAACATAACCTATTACGGCTGTGTATGCAGAATCAAGTACCGTGGTAAAGTTTAAAATAAACACTAACCCCAGAAACACAAAGGCTATGCCCATATTTATATTACTTAGGAGTTTAACGCCACCATCCATACCGCGCACAATAGAGAGGATAGCCAAGCTCATAATTAATAAAATAATGCCTTGTTGTAATAACAAAGAGCTTTTAAAGCCGAGTACGTGGCTAATACCACTGGCAGCTTGTGCCCCGCCTAAGCCTAACGACGTAGCAAGACCAAAAAGGGTAACTAATACCGCCATTACATCGATAACATCACCTAACTTGCCCCATACTCTATCTCCTAAAAGCGGATAAAATATAGAGCGCATAGAAAGCGGTAAGCCTTTGTTATAAACAAAATAGGCTAGGCATAAAGCGGTCATACCGTAAATTGCCCACGCGTGCAGACCCCAATGGAATACAGTAGCCCCTAAAGCCATTTCTCGCCCTTGCTCGGTAAAGGCCTCTGCATTGAGAGGCGTGCCAAACCAGTCGGTGTAAAAGGCGGTGGGCTCTGCCACACCTCAAAAAATAAGGCCTATACCCATGCCTGCAGCAAAGAGCATAGATACCCACGATAAGGTTGAATAATCTGTAGTTGCTTTATCGCCGCCAAGGCGAATTTTACCCAACGGTGAAGCGGCAATACCCACTGCAAACAGCAGCAATATATAGGCGCCCCACATAAATACGTAGTCAAAATTAGTTAGTGCGGCATTTTTTATTGAGTTAATCGCCTCTTTAGCTTCGTTAGGCGAGAGGGCAAGTAGAGTAATTATAAAAAGTAGAGATAGGCCAATAGAAACAGAAAATACATTAGTATGAATATCCATGCCCCATTTGCTAACGTTATCTTGTCCTACTTGGTAATCGGTTGAATCGATACTGTATTTTTTTGATTTAAACTTCATATAACACGGCGTGAACTACCAGCAACTGCTAATAGTAAAGCTCCTCCATATTTGCATTGTGAATGACCCGCGTAAGTAAGATATATGATGAAATATGCAATTAGGTGGTAAGGCGCGGATCCCCTAGACGCTAAATTGTATTATAAATGCTGCCAATGTTATTGACTTGTTTATGTATACAGCAACTCCACCAAGCTAAATCGCTATAAAAATAACTAGCAGCAAGTGTAAATACACCATGCTAGCTAAAGTATTTAACACTTAAGAAGGAATTTACAGCATAGCGTTTGGGCTAAGCGTAGGTAAAAACAGTACCGCGGTTATTAAGCTCGTACGGTTTTAAAGCACATACTGCAGTTTTAATTACGCTAAGCTGAGCAGCATTTATTTTTTAAAGGTGAGTGCTGCTAAAGCTAAAGTGGCTTTACAGCGCTATTTAGCTTGCTAATTCAGCGTTTTGTATAATTTAAAAGCAGTTAAACTAAAAAGTTAATTTTTTACTTTACCTTTTCTAAAAGGTCTCTATAATTCGTCGACATTGCAGGGGCGTAGTTCCAATTGGTAGAACAGCGGTCTCCAAAACCGACGGTTGGGAGTTCGAATCTCTCCGCCCCTGCCATTTCTTCTTTACATCGTTTTTATTACTTCATATATTGTTCTAGTGTTTAATCTACTGAGTTGTTATGCATCCACGTTACGCAGCTATTTTTGGTATAGAAAACCTTGAACTAAATCAGCATTATCGTCCTAAAAATACTGAGACTACTTTAGCCGTTTCACAAAGCACTCCAGCTGAGCCGTTAGCGCTGAGCAAGCAGTTATTAAGTGATATACGTTTTAGTGCACCTTCTTTAACAATTAATCATGTTTTAAAAGGGGCAGACATACAGTTAGCCGACGATAAGCTTACACTACCAACCTCACAGCTCAGTGCTTCTGATAAGCGCGCTTTATGGGCTTTAATGAGCACACACCTTGATAAACTTTAAACCTGTAAACGAAAGCGCAATAGCACAATTAATGGCTATTGAAACTGCCTGCCAATCTCATCCTTGGTCTCTTAAAACAATGAGCTCTTGCATGGGCGGCCGTTACTTTAATTTAGCGGCGTTTGATGAAAACACCCTAGTAGGTTTTTATATAGGTGAAAAGGCAGGGCCTGACTTTACCCTTATGGATATATGTGTAACGCCCAGTGAGCAAGGTAAAGGCATTGCAAGGCAGTTACTTAGCCAGTTTATTGAATATGGCGAGCAGCAAAATGCTGAAAACCTTTTTTTAGAAGTACGCGAATCAAACGCGCGTGCAATAAAGCTTTACGAACATGCTGGCTTTACGCAAATGTCGGTACGTAAAAACTATTACCCAAGCGATGAGCCCTCTAAAAATGGCTATGAAGACGCCATACTAATGGGTATGGCGCTTAACTTAGCGTTTAGTTAAAGGGTTAAATTAAGCGCTAAATAAACGTTTAAAGTAAAACACGCACTTTTAGGCGGTTTCTTTACTTCTAGCTATGGTTTGCTCAATAGCATTAATTAGATTTACAATTAATGTGGGGCGCTGGGCTTGGTCATTACTAAGCAGGTTTTCTTCTAGCAGCGCTGCACTGTGGTAAATATCGTCAAAATTAAAGCAACCAGCACTGCCTTTTAAGCTATGAGCTACACTTCGAAGTGCCTCTGCATCGTTACTGGCTTTTAAGCTGTTTACCTTTTGCAAGTAACTTGGCAGATTAGCCACATAGTTATCGTTAATTTGCTGAAACTTTTCACTTTTTAGTAAACTATCCCACTTGTTCTGATTATCTTTTTCAAGATTTAAGTAACTAACTAGCACGTTTTCAAGCGCGTCTTTATCAATGGGTTTTGCCAGTGCTTTATCGCAACCGGCCTCAATGTATGTGTCTATATCATGGTTCATTACATTGGCGGTAAGCGCGATAATGGGCCCATCGTAGGCTGCATGACGTAGCATTTTAGTAGCCTCAAGGCCGCCCATTACAGGCATTTGCATATCCATAATAATTAGCTGGTAGTCGTTTACTAACGCCATTTCTACTGCTTGTGCACCATTGTTAGCCATATCTGGCTCTAGGCCCCAGGTTTGTAATAGCAGTTTTATAAGTAGCTGGTTATCGGGGTTATCTTCGGCAACTAATATGTTGGCATCAAAACTAGAAGTGGCAAACGACAAGAAAGGGTCTTTTTCTGGAATAAGCTGTGCTTGCTCAGTTAAAAGCTCTAGTGGCTGTTTCGGCTCGTTAATATGGCAATCAACGGTAATAGCAAAGCGACTGCCTATGCCAATTTCGCTTTTTAAAGTAACATCGCCACCCAATAACTGCGCTAAGTTTTTAGAAATACATAAACCTAATCCTGTGCCTCCAAAGCGGCGCGTGGTGGTGGCATCGGCTTGTTCAAAAGGTTTAAATATACGCTCTATTTGGTGCTCAGACATACCAATACCGGTGTCTTTAACCACAAATTCAAGCTGCTGCTTACTTTGCAAATAATGCACACAAATTGACACATTGCCTTGCTCGGTAAATTTTACGGCATTGCTGGCTATGTTTATCAAAATTTGTTTTAAACGCGTCATATCACTATAAATAGTGCGCGGTAATGGCAGCTCGTAATGAATGCTAAACGCCAGTTGTTTGTCGTGCGCTAGCGGTTCAATAATTGATTCTATATCGTGAACCAGCTGTACTACATTAAGGGGGGCTTGCTCTACAGCGAGCTTTTCTGCTTCTATTTTAGATAAATCGAGTATGTTGTTTATTAGCTCTAATAAGTGTTTAGAGTTTCGTAAAATGGTATTTAAATGCTGTTTGTCGTTAACCACTTTATCGTTAATTAATAACTGCTCGGTAAAGCCCATAATGGCCGTAAGTGGGGTGCGAATCTCGTGACTCATATTTGCTAAAAAACGGCTTTTAAGCTGGTTAGCTTGCTCTGCTTGAGCTATGGCAAGTTCAAGCTGGCTGTTCATCGCTTCGAGCGCTTTAGTACGGCTTTCTACTTTGTCTTCTAGGTGGTGTTTATATTCTTCTAGCTGTTCTTGGTAGTGTCTTATTTGGTTGATCATGTGATTAAAATCGTTAAACAACACCCCAACTTCATCATTTGTATGAGCAGGTAAATTTACCGATAAATCACCATCACCTACACGGTGGCTGGCGGCCCCTAAAAGCTCAATTGGGTTTAGCAGTAAATTGCGCACAACCACAAAAATAAGAATAGGCAGGGTGATCACCGAAATTATCACAATTAAGCCTGTGATTAAGCTAATTGCCTTACCCGACTGATAAAGCACGCCTTTTGGAATGGTTGATACAAAGTAATAACCGCCGCTCATTTGTACAGCAAATATCATTCTTTCTATTTTATCTATGCTCGAAAGCTCAATAGTCGAAAGGGTGCCTACATCGGCTAAATCGTGAACCTGTTCAAGCTCGTGCTCGGTAATATATTGTCCGCGTAAGCTGTAGTCTGAGCTAAATAAAATTTGCCCGTCGTTGGTTAGCAGTAAATTAAGGGTGTTGTTATAAGGTGCCTCTAAAATACTGGTGTTTAATATAGAGGGTTCAACTTGTAATACTATAAAGCCAAGTTGTTGTGGGCGTTTTAAATAGTAATCAACACTTTGTACGCGCTGTACAAAAAATAAGTTGGTGGTGCCGTCGTTGTTTTGCACCATAAATTGTTGTTGGCGCAAATTACTTTGCAGTACTTGCTTAAAAAATGGGTATGACTGCGGTGCGGTTGTTAAATTATTAGAATAATACGCGTCACTTTTACCACTGGCCGAGACTAAGTTAATACTAATTATATCTGGGTAGGCTTCGCTATAACTGGCAAAAACATCCATTAGTGCCCCTAAGCGGCGTGTATAGCTGCCATCAGCATGAATGTCGTTTGATAAAAAATCGTTTAAAACAGGCGAGGTAGACAGTAGTTTTGCTGTTGAATGAAACGAGTCTATGTAGTTGAAAACCTTTTGCTGTTGCTGCTCAACAAAGCGACTCATTATAAGATCAGCCTGCTTTTGTGTTGAGTTGGTTACGTTAGTTAATGTAAAACCACCTAAAAACAACAAGGGTAATATAACAAGCGGGGTTATATACCATAATAATCGAATACTTAACTTACTGGTTTTCATGACCAAACTACTTATCCTCCGTGCAATCTAGCAATGATATGCGTTACGACTTTATTACACAAGAAGCGTAAGCTGATTTGGGTTAATTTAGCGTAAAAAAAGTGTGTATATAATTGGTTTAAATACGGCTAGTGAGCACCGAAAGCGAGATTATATTTTAAGGCGCTATATTTAGCTTTGTTTTAAATAAGTTAGCGGCTGCGCTGCTTGGTTTTTTAATTATATAGCTAACAGTGCAGTATCAATGCCTGTCATAAATTGAGCGCAAGGGGCTAACCCGTAGCGCTATTTTTATATTTATTAGTGTTTAGCACAATGCATTAAAATATGCGTTGTTAGGGCATTGGCATTAAGGGTAATTTAGCCACGCTTAAAATTAATGCGTGGCTTTAAAATGCTATTTATTTAAAGTATTACAAATTTAAAAATTAGTTCTTTTGAGTGTGAGCCGTACCGTAAGAGCGCACTAAAAAATTTATTGCTACTTCTACCCAGCGGTCTATATCTTTTTTAAGCACAGGCTGATCGGGGTGAGTTAAGTACATTAAATGTAGCTCACTGCGCATTAAGGCAACAAATAGGTTAGTGGCTTCTTCAATGTTTAATTCTTCAAAATCCAGCTCTTTAGATTCCACTGCCGCTTTTAAATAATTAGAGACCTTGCCTTTTACCACCCGCGGGCCAGAGTTATAAAACATATGACCTAGGGCGGGTAAGCGGGGGGCTTCAGCAACAACAATTCGGTATAGAGCCATGGCCGTCTCTGATAGAGCGATTTGTAAATAAGCATGCCCAAGGCGGCGTAAGTTTTCTGTTAAGTTGCCTGGCTTAAACGTTATATTATCGATTGATGCTGTAAATATTTCGCATTCACTTTTAATGACCGCTAAAAATAAAATTTCTTTATTTGCAAAGTGAGCGTAAACCGTCGATTTTGATACGCCTGCCTCACGTTGGATCATGTCGGTGGTTGCACCGTTAAAACCATGAATTAAAAATATTTTACGTGCAGCATGTAATACCGTTCGTGCTTTTGCGCCAAGCTCTAATTCACTTGGAGGCAGAGTGTTTTGGGCATTAGTAAGCGTTTTTGTCATTACATTTCACCTTGACATAATGTTAAATTACGCCTAGCATATCAAACCGAGCGGTACAGTTCAATTTTAACTTTGAGTTAAGGGTGTTTTTAGCAGCTGTTAACTATCGGTATTACCCTGTTAAATGTATTTAAGGTGTGACTAGGCAGCAATTAGCGTGCTTAGCTTTTTTTGCCTATCAATCGAACCGAGCGGTACAGTACATAAATAATTGTATTATTAATTTAGGATTTAAAAATGGCTAATCTGTGTCTTAATAAAAGACTTTTTAATTATTCGCGGCATTCAGCTATTGCGCTTACATTAGCTGGGGCTTTGTCGGGTGTGTAGTGGGTCCTAACTTTGAAGAGCCTAATACAAATATAAACAACGATGCTATAAAGCCAACTCCCGAATTTACTCAGCTACAAAGCGGTAATGCTGAATTGGCGTGGAATTGGTGGACAATTTTAAACGATCCTATTTTAACGGAGCTAGAGCGCAAAGCACAGTTAGGTAATCTTGACTTACAGCTAGCATCAAGCCGAATTGCCCAAAGCCGCGCGGCATTGGGTATTGCATCGACAGACCGCTTACCCAGTGTATCTGCTGGGTTTGACTACAAGCGCGAAGGGCTGAGCGAAAATGGTAAGTTTGTTGCACTCGGTGCGCCCTCAGACCCTGATAACTTTTGGCAGCTTGGTTTTGATGCCAGCTGGGAACTTGATTTATGGGGCCGTAATAAACGTGTTGAAGAAGGGGCCGTTACTATGCTGCAGGCCTCTTTGTATGCGCGTGAAGCCGTGCGTGTTAGCTTAGCTGGCGAGGTGGCTAAAACGTATTTGTTACTGCGCAGTGCACAAACGCAGCTAAACATAACACACGAAAACAAAACTATTGCAGAGCGTGTGTTAAAGCTTGCACAAAGCCGCGAAAAAAACGGTGTAAGTACACGTTTTGAAACAATTAGTGCAAAAGCAGAGCTGGCAACAATTAATGCTGCGCTACCAGAGCAAACGCAGCGCTGTAATGTGTTAATGAACGCGCTTGCGTTGCTAGTAGGTGAAAAACCACGTGCCTTAAATACTTTGTTAGCCGAGCGTATTGCTACGCCCGTTATGCCAAGCGAAATTCCTTCGGCTATTCCATCAGAGTTTGTGAAACGCCGCCCAGATATTTTACAAGCGCAAGCACACTTACACAGTGCTGTTGCCGCTATTGGCGCGGCCGAAGCGAATTTTTACCCGCGCATTACTTTAACGGGCTCATTAGGAGTTGAAGGGTATGCGCAGAGTGATTTATCAACCTGGGATTCACGTGTTTTTTCAGTGGGACCAAATGTTTATTTGCCTATTTTTCAGGGTGGGCGCTTAAAGTCACAGCTTAAGCTTACTAAAGAGCGCGAGAAAAACGCGGCTTTAACGTATCGTCAAACTGTACTAAAAGCGTGGCACGAAGTTGATAACGCAGTAGATGGCTGGGCTGTGCAGCAAAATCACCATCACAAAGTTGAAATTGCCCACGACTTTAATAAGCAGGCTTTACAAACCGTTGAAAGAGCCTACCAGCAAGGTGCAGCCGACTACCTTAGTGTTTTAACGGCGCAACGTAATTTATTAGCAAGCCAAACTAAGTTAAATAACAGTGCAACCAATGCCTCGATTGCGGTTGTAAATTTGTATAAATCTCTCGATGGTGGCTGGAACCCAGACGCGCTACCTGAAAGTGCGTTTGCGCCAATGTCAGCCAAGGCGGAGGGCGAGTAATGAATGCAGTCACGATTAATGTGCCTGTACAAAATGCGGCACCTGTTGCTAAGCCCGCAGGGCCATCAAAACAAGCACTGGCTGGGCTATTATGCATTTTTATTGCCGCTATGATGGCGGGTTTAAATAACCGAGTAGGGGCACTTGGATTAGCTGATGTGAGGGGCGTAATAGGGGCAAGTTTAGATGATGCCTCTTGGCTTTCAAGCGCCTATACCGTTGGGGAACTAATCGCTATGCCTTTTGCTTCGTGGTTTGCCATTACGTTATCGGTTAGACGCTTTCATATTTCTATGGTGACTATATGTGGTGTTATTGCGGCTATTTTACCTTTTATTCATGATTTAAACTTATTAATTGTGCTGCGTTTTGTGCAAGGGGTAAGTAGTGGCGCGCTCATTCCTATATTGATGATGGCTGCACTTAAATTTTTACCCCCTAACATACGTTTACACGGTTTAGCGCTTTACGCCATGACCGCTACATTCGCTCCAAATTTAGCTATTTGGCTAAGCGGGCAGTGGGCTGATGTTTTATCGGACTGGCGCTGGATTTACTGGCAAGTTATTCCGCTTTGTATTATTGCAGGTTCACTAACTGCGTGGGGGCTCCCAAAAGAGGGTGTTAAATATGCGCGCTTTAAAGAAGGAAACTGGTTAGGCCTAGTATGCGGCGTATCGTCTTTGACGTTAATTGCCATCGCGCTTGATCAAGGTGTGCGTTTAGATTGGTTTAATTCACCGCTTATTAGTGTGTGTTTTTTTGGTGGGCTAATTTTATTTGGCTGCTACGTATTAACCGAGTGGCATCACAAAGCGCCGTTTATGAGGCCGCAATTATTAGGCCGTCGCAATTTAGGTATTGTCTCTGTACTACTTACCATGTTGCTAGTGGTGTTGATGTCGGGCTCAATGTTGCCCTCAACCCATTTAGCCAATTTGCATAGCTATAGAGCATTACAGCTAGCGCCAGTAGGGTTATTAATTGCGCTACCACAACTTGTACTTGGCTCGGTAGTGGCACTGCTTTTATACAAAAAATGGGTAGACGCCCGCATTGTGATGTCAATTGGATTATTTTTAATTGCGCTGGCCTGTTTTAGCGGCGCACAAATTACGCCTTTATGGCATCGCGATCAATTTATCACAGCGCAGCTGTTGCAAGCATTTGGCCAGCCCATGGCAGTGGTCTCTATTTTATTTTTAATGACCAGTGTACTAGACCCAAGCGAAGGGCCGTTTTTTTCGGGAACCATAAACACATTACGTGTGTTTGGCTCGCTTATTGGCGGGGCTGTTGTGGGGCAGCTATTAACGGTGCGCAGTCATTTTCATAACGAAATGCTATTAGATCGCGCCTCACTGGTCGGTAACTCATTGGCAAACACCATACCTAATGAGCAATTAGGCGGCGTTATTGCCCAGCAATCGTTAGTGATGTCGGTAGGTGATGCCTACTTGGTGCTTGGTGTGTTAGCACTTGTATTAATTCCGCTGGCGCTATGTATGAACTTTGTACCAGCCCCGAATCTTAGTAAATCTTAAATTTTAATCGTTGAGTAATATATTATGGCCTTACCAAAAGTAGTTAAATTAACCGTTGCAGCAACTATACTTGCCGTTGTTGCAGGCAGTATTATTTATCTTAATAAACCGGAGTCGCAAAGTGCAACTCAAACAACTGACGATGCCTACGTGCAAGCCGACTTTACCTTTGTGGCGCCTCAGGTATCTGGCACGGTAGATCAAGTACTCATTAAAGATAACCAGCGAGTACAAAAAGGCGATTTAATTGCCACCATAGATAATCGCGATTTTGTAGTGGCCCTAGATTCCGCTAAAGCCCAAGCTAATAGTGCTAAAGCAAGTGTAGCAAGCTTGCAAGCTAAGTTAACTTATCAAGATTCGCTGGTACAACAAGCGCAAGCTGCGGTAGAGGCCGGCACTGCATCACTTAAATTAGCGCAGTTAAATTTAAAGCGTTATACCAACTTAGCAACCGATGGCTCAGGTACTGTGCAAGCACGAGAAGAAGCACAAGCAAAGCTGGCTATTCAAAAAGCAAACTTGCATAAAAACCAAGCAGGCCTTGCAGCAGCAAAGCAGCAGATTGAAATTTTACGTGCCGATATTGAAAAAGCCAAAGCTGTACTTGTACAAGCTAAAGCACGTGTAGTAGATGCCGAACTTAAGTTATCGTATACCCAAATTACTGCGCCTATTGATGGCATAGTTGGCCAAAAATCGGTGCGTGTAGGAGCATATGTAAACCCAGGCAGCCCGCTATTAGTTGTTGTACCGCTTGAGAAAGTGTTTGTTAGTGCAAACTACCGTGAAACTCAGCTAGCTAATGTAAAAGTAGGCCAAGAAGTTGAAATAAAAGTAGATGCACTACCAGGGAAAATTTTACGCGGCCACGTTGATAGCCTAAGCCCTGCCAGTGGAGTGAGCTACTCAGCCATTGGTGCACATAACGCCACGGGAAACTTCACCAAAATTGTGCAGCGTTTACCGGTTAAAATTAGCTTAGATGCAAACCAGCCGGCGCTTAAGCAGTTACGAGTAGGTATGTCGGTGGTACCCAGTATTTCAATAACGCAGTAGCACATTGTGTTAATTACAAGGCCAGTAACCATGTTGCTGGCCCTTAAAATTAGTTACTCCTTCCTTTTGCATATAAAGCCAAGATATTTTTGAGTTAGATAGCACACTTTTATACCGACTCCTGTTACAATTGCCACTATTAAAAAATTAGCTATATGGCGTTAATTGTTGTCAATTTATTCACACTAAATTGCTCAAAGCCCAGTTAATAACGATCAACTTAACGGGTTGCCTTGCATACACTCAATGTTATGCATGTAACTTGGCATCAAACTAAAAGAACTTATTAATGGCAGACCAGAATATTATCAACGAAATTAGCAAGCGAAGGACTTTTGCAATCATATCGCATCCGGATGCTGGTAAAACCACCATCACCGAAAAAGTACTTTTGTTCGGACAAGCGATTCAAAAAGCCGGTACTGTAAAAGGCCGTGGCTCTAATCAGCATGCAAAGTCTGACTGGATGGAAATGGAAAAAGAGCGTGGTATATCGGTTACTACCTCTGTAATGCAGTTTCCGTATAACAATGCGCTGGTTAATTTACTTGATACCCCTGGACACGAAGACTTCTCAGAAGATACTTACCGTACATTGACCGCGGTAGATTCGTGTTTAATGGTTATTGATGCCGCAAAAGGTGTAGAAGAACGTACCCGTAAGCTAATGGAAGTTACGCGCCTACGTACCACGCCTATTGTTACCTTTATGAATAAGTGTGACCGTGATATTCGTGACCCAATGGAACTACTCGATGAAGTAGAAACAGAGCTAAATATTGCCTGTGCGCCTATTACTTGGCCAATTGGTTGTGGTAAAGAGTTTAAAGGTGTTTATCACATTCATAACGACGAAGCTGTTTTATACAAAACAGGCCAAGGTCATACTATTCAAGAAGTTCGCACTGTAAAAGGCCTAGATAACCCAGAGCTTGATACCGCCATTGGTGAAGAACTCGCTGAGCAATTACGTGAAGAGCTAGAGCTGGTAATTGGTGCCTCAAACGAGTTTGATCTTGAATTGTTTTTAGCAGGTGAGCTTTCTCCGGTGTACTTTGGTACAGCCCTTGGTAACTTTGGTGTAGACCATGTACTTGATGGTTTAACGCAATGGGCACCAACGCCATTACCGCGCGAAACAGATGACCGCCAAGTAATCGCAACAGAAGAAAACTTTACCGGTTTTGTGTTTAAAATTCAGGCAAACATGGACCCTAAACACCGTGACCGCATTGCCTTTATGCGTATTGTGTCGGGCAAATACAGCCAAGGCATGAAAATGAACCACGTACGCCTTGGTAAGCAAATTAGTATTTCTGATGCGGTAACCTTTATGGCAGGCGATCGTGAGCGTGCAGCAGATGCATATGCGGGCGATATTATTGGTTTGCATAACCACGGTACCATTCAAATTGGCGATACCTTTACGCAAGGCGAAAAGCTTAAATTTAGCGGTATACCTAACTTTGCGCCTGAGCTATTTCGTCGTATTCGTTTGCGCGATCCGCTCAAACAAAAGCAATTATTAAAAGGCTTAGTACAACTTTCTGAAGAAGGTGCAGTACAAGTATTTAGACCGCTTACTAACAACGATTTAATTGTAGGCGCGGTAGGTGTACTTCAGTTTGACGTAGTTGTAGCGCGCTTAAAAGCTGAGTACAACGTAGATGCAATTTACGAAGGCGTAAATGTAAATACGGCACGTTGGGTAAGCAGCGACGATGTTAAAAAGTTTGAAGAGTTTAAACGTAAGTGCGAAAGCAACTTAGCACTCGATGGTGGCGATAACTTAACTTACATAGCACCGAGCCGTGTAAACCTTAACTTATCGGTAGAGCGTTACCCAGAGGTAACCTTTAACCATACGCGCGAAAACTAGAATCGACTGACTAAAGTTAACTGAAAGCCTGCTATGGCGGGCTTACAAAGGTAAATAATATAATGAACATTCGTACTATTTTAGTAGAAAAAGCCATTGCCGCCATGACCGCAGCAGGCCTACCAGAAGACACAAACCCAGCTGTTACACAAAGCACACGCCCACAGTTTGGTGATTACCAAATTAATGGTGCAATGGGCGCCGCTAAAAAAATGAAAAGCAACCCACGTGAGCTTGCGCAAAAAATTATTGATAACCTAGATGTAACCGACATCGCTGAAAAAACAGAAATTGCCGGCCCGGGTTTTATTAATATTCATTTAAAGCCTGAGTTTTTAGCCAACAGTGTAAAAGCAGCTAACAGCGATGCAAAACTGGCTGTAAACGAGCACGCAAATCCGCAAACTGTCGTGGTAGATTACTCATCACCTAACCTTGCAAAAGAAATGCACGTAGGCCATTTACGTTCAACCATTATTGGTGATGCCATTGTACGTGCGCTTGAATTTAGAGGCGACAAAGTCATTCGTCAAAACCACATGGGCGATTGGGGCACACAATTTGGTATGCTAATTGCGCATTTAGAAGATCAAATTAGCCAAGGCGTAGACTTAGAGTCGGTAGCGCTTGCTGATTTAGAAACGTTTTACCGCGATGCAAAAAAACGTTTTGACGATGAAGAAGGCTTTGCCGATAAAGCCCGTGACTATGTAGTTAAACTACAAGGCGGCGACGCGCACTGTGAAAAGCTATGGAAGCTATTTATAGCGACCTCTGTTAAGCACTCTGAAGAAGTTTACAAACGTCTAAACGTAACGCTTACCCAAGACGATATTATGGCTGAAAGTGCTTACAACAGTGAGCTTAACGATATTATTAGCCTATTAAAAGATAAAAACATAGCGGTAGAGTCGCAAGGCGCACAAGTGGTGTTTTTAGATGAACTTGCCAATAAAGATGGTGAGCCATCGGCGTTTATCGTGCAAAAATCTGGCGGCGGCTTTTTATATGCAACCACCGATTTAGCCGCGTGTAACTACCGCTCAAATACCTTAGGCGCTGAGCGTATTTTAATATTTGTTGATGCACGCCAAAGCCTTCACTTTAATCAAGTGGAGCTTACCGCACGTAAAGCAGGCCTTTTACGCGATGAAACAAGCTACGAGTTTTGCCCGTTTGGCACCATGATGGGCGCCGATGGTAAACCATTTAAAACCCGTACAGGTGGTACAGTAAAACTTGCTGATTTACTTGAAGAGTCGATTAGCCGTGCAGCAACAAAACTTGCTGAGCGTGAATCTGATTTATCAGATCATGATCGCAGCGAAATTGCGCGTAAAGTAGGTATTGGCGCTGTTAAATACGCTGATCTTTCTAAGCATCGTACCAGCGATTACATATTCAACTGGGACACCATGTTAAGCTTTGAAGGCGCGACAGCACCTTACTTACAATATGCTTATACCCGTGTACGCAGTATTTTCCGTAAATCAGGTGTCGATGCTGAGACTCTTAGAGTTTTAGGGGCTCAAGTGCATATCACTGAGCCGCAAGAAAAAGCCCTCGCGCTTAAGCTACTACAGCTTGAAGAAGTCCTTGATTTAATGATCTCTGAGGCTACTCCGCATGTACTATGTAGCTACTTATACGAGCTAGCTAGCCTATACATGACATTCTACGAAGCCTGCCCAGTACTTAAAGAAGGCGTAGCGCTAAGCGTACGCGACAGCCGTTTAGTGTTATGTAATTTAGTGGCAGATACACTAAAAACAGGATTGGATTTGTTAGGCATTGAAGTCATGGAGCAAATGTAATCACCGTCGTATTTTAACCTAATACTGCGTTATCCACCCCAACTTACCCTAATCACATACAAATCGTATGCTCATAGGGATAAGTAGGGGTGGATGCCTTGTCTTAGGCTAAACTACATAGGTGAACATCTGCTTCGTGTAGTTCGCTTTGACTACGTTGTCGTGCTTTTTTAGCCTAAGTCACATACAAACCGTATGCTCCTTGGCATAAAAAAGCACTTCGCCTTGTCAGCACTCCTACACTTTTAGATATCTGAGTTGTGTAGTTCGCTTTAGCTGCGTTGGTAAAACTATTTAGCCTAAGTCACATACAAACAGTATGCTCCTTGGCATAAATAGTTTTACCGCCTTGCTAGCACTCCTACACTTGCAGATGATTTTAGGCTTTACTTGACGAACTTTTGTAAGTTAATCAATTTTGTTGATCTGACTCCATAAAAGTAGACACCTATTTAGGAGTCAGTTCTCATGAAAGTAAAAGCGTTTCGTAAACATACAGAGGAATTTAAAAGAAAAGTGGTGCAGGAGTCATTAGACTCACACGGTAC
>NZ_JAQREZ010000070.1:0-17756 GCF_028598715.1 Pseudoalteromonas sp. GABNS16E | reverse complement strand
ATAGCCACGCGGTATGAAAAGCTTGAACGAAATTATCATTCAATGCTCGCTTTAGCATTTACTATGATGTGGCTACCAATGTGGGCTGATTGATATATGTACTACAAAGATCAACAGCCCCTAGTCAAAAAATTAAAAAGGTTAGTTAAATTAACCAAGACTGAATACTGCGTTGCTGTATGGTTTTTAATATAGTCTTTATATATCAATGATTTAATTTTTATTTTTCTGTTGGCACAACCCTTGATTATGTTATTGCGTCTAAACAATATACACAACAAGGAATACCATTATGAAACATTCAATTAAAATCGCTATGGCAAGTTTATTAGTATTAGGTTCTTCGCAAGTACATGCGAGTGAAGTGGACTTAGATGTAACTGATATTATAACGCAAAACGTAACAAGCTATATTAATCAAGCAACGGCAGAACTTGAACAATCAATTTCGCAGAGCCTTAGTTTTGATGCCCAGGCAGTACTTGAGCAATTTGTAAATCAAGCGCAAGAACAAGCTGACGTTACCACGCAGTCTACAATGCCGGTAACTACGCAAGTTAAAGCTAAATAAGTGTAAAAGGATAAGACGATGAGTAACGAATTAGGATTATTTGCACTTATGTTGGCGCCTGTTGTAAGCATGATTAGTGTTTACTATATGGTTCAAGTAATAAAAAGTATGGGAAGTTGGATCAACTTTTAATTTATAGGTAAATAATTCGATTTGAGTAAGCTGATCGACTTAGTAAAAGCGCACGTAAATAAAGGCAGTGTAATTTAAAGAAGTAGACTTTATGAAACGTGCGATTTTCCCATTACCAATATTTGTGTTACCAGAAGGCTATACGCGTTTGCGTATATTTGAGCCTAGGTATTTAAACATGGTAAAAACCGCACTACAAAATAATGTCGGTTTTGTGCTATGCACCTACCAGCACGACACGCCATTTAATATTAGCGCTCAGGGCTGTTTGGTCGATATTATCGACTTTGATCAAGACCCTAGCAATATGCTACTTATTGATGTGTACGCTGCTAAAAGCGTGCAAATAAATGACGTTTACCAAGATGAAAGTGAATTGCGCCATGGCTTATTAAGCGATTGCAATACGCCGTATTGGTACAATGACTCACACAGTGAAATTTCGGCTGATAATCAACGTTTGTCTGATTCTTTGCAGGACATATTTTTAAACAATAAAGAGCTTTCTAGTTTATATAGGCAAACCAAGTTTGATAATTTAGCCTGGGTAGCTGCCCGCTGGCTTGAACTATTACCTATATCTATCGATAAAAAACAGCAACTTGCGTTCGAAAGTAACTTTGCTAACTTACTAAACTTCCTCCATACTGTGATCAACAATGAATTTGCCTAAAATAATGTGATCTGCGTTTAACTGCTTGGCGTATAGATATGTACAAAAGCATACACGGGATTAATTATTATGGTAAGTCAACAACCCTCACCACGTTGTGAACCTAATACAGGTAAATATACTGCCATGCCAGAAACGCCAAGTGCAGAGCTTATGCAAGCTCTGCTTGATGTAGCTACTTCGCGAGACAAAAGAGCGTTTGCTTACTTATTTGAATACTTTTCGCCAAAAATTAAACGCTTTGGAATTAAGCAATTTGGCTCTGAGGCACAAGCAATGGAGCTTGTACAAGAAACACTAACCTCAGTGTGGCGTAAAGCGCATTTGTATCACAGCGATAAAGGGGCTGCGACGACTTGGGTATATACCGTAATGCGTAATGCCTCATTTGATATGCTCCGTAAAATGAAAAGTAATAAAGAAGAAAATATAAGCGAAGATATTTGGCCACTTATTAACGAATCTCAAGATACAACACTTGAATTTAGCGACCACTTGGAAGATCAACAAATTAAACGTTACCTAGACAAACTACCAACCGCACAGCGAGAGGTAGTCAGAGGTGTTTATTTCCAAGATATGTCGCAAGAGCAACTTGCTCAACAATTAAATATTCCTGTAGGCACGGTAAAATCACGATTACGTTTAGCCTTGCAAAAATTACGTAATGAAATGGGAGATCAGCATGATTAAACATCACCCTAGTGAATCTTTACTAGCACAATATTGTTCAGCGCAGTTACCTGCATCGTTAAGTGTTGCGGTATCTATACACGTTGATATGTGCCCAGTTTGCCAAGCAAAAGTGGCAAAACTTGAAGCCGCTAATGCAAAGGATGTATTTAGCGAGACGCCACACGCCCCTGATGCATTAAATTTAAGTAACGACTTACAAGCACCAGATTTTGACGCTGACCTGCTAGATTTGATAACCGCCGATGCTAGCATTGATGAAGTTTACGAAGTTGAGCCGGTAACCGTACAAGTTAACGAGCATAACTACGAATTACCACGCGCCTTAACACGCATTTCGCATGGGCGTTTTACGCAAGTGGGTAAGCTTGCTCGCTCTCGCGTTGCTATTGATGATGGCCCATTGCGCTCAAGCCTTTTACATATTGGCGCAGGGGGCGAAATCCCCGAGCATACTCATACTGGTTTTGAAGTAACCTTGCTACTTGATGGTGAGTTTAGTGATGAAGAGGGCAGTTACGTGCCAGGGGATTTTATTTGGCAAGATGGCTCTCATCAGCACACCCCACTTACAAAAGATGGCTGTTTATGCTTTACAGTAGTCAGTAGTGCGCTACATTTTAATAAAGGGCTCAGTAAGTTACTTAATCCTATAGGTAACTTGATTTATTAAGAGAATTTATGCAAACAGACACAATAAAAATAGGTATTAGCGCCTGCTTAGCAGGCGAAAAAGTACGTTTTGATACAGGCCATAAAAAGTCTAACTTTTGTATGGATGAACTTGGAAAACATGTAGAGTACACGCGTTTTTGCCCAGAGGTAGCCGTAGGGTTACCTATTCCTAGGCCAACCATACGCCAAGTACGCGTAGGCGATACAATAAAAGTATGTCGCCCAGATGGCACTGGCGATGTTGGGCCTAAGCTAACTGAATACGGTAAAAAAGTAGCCACAGAGCAAGCTAAAAACCTAAGTGGTTTTGTTTTTTGTGCGAAAAGCCCTAGCTGCGGTATGGAAAGAATTAAAATTTATAACGAAGCGGGCACCGGCAATACCTCTGAAGGCGTTGGTTTTTTTGCTGAGCAAATAATGAAGCACAATCCATTACTGCCATGTGAAGAAAACGGCCGCTTAAACGACATGCATTTACGCGAAAACTTTGTAATGCGGGTGTACGCCTATAAACAGTGGCAGTTATTAGCATCTGAGCCGCTCACAGTGCATAAGCTTACCCAGTTTCATTCGCAATATAAGTACTTATTGATGGCTCATAATTATCAAGCTTACCGCGACTTAGGTAATCTCCTTGGTACTTATAAAGGTGATGATATTAACGCTTTAGCAGATGAGTACATTCTTGGGTTAATGAACGGCCTTAAAAAGCCTGCATCACGCAGGAATAACTGCAACACGTTAATGCACTTGCAGGGCTACTTTAAAAAAGACTTATCTAAGGTTGAAAAGCAAGAGCTACGCGATGCCATCGATGAATACCGTCAAGGTTTAGTGCCTTTGTACGTACCGCTTACTTTACTAAAACATCATCTAAAAGTACACCCTAATGAATACCTAGAAAAGCAGGTGTTTTTTAATCCTTACCCTAATGAACTAAAATTACGTTACGGCATATAATGAATACACTTTTTTGGTTTAGGCGCGATTTGCGCCTTTTTTCTAACGAAGCGCTTATTGAAGCGCTAAATAATGGCGCTAAACAGGCCATTTTTTTTATCTGCGAAAAGCAATGGCAACAACACAACGCCGCTCCCATTCAAATAGATTTACTAAAAAGACGCCTCAATTATATACGCGAGCAGCTAGCGCAGTACGCAATAGAGCTGCATATTTTTGACGCTCCTTACTTTGACGATTGTGAAAGTGCGCTTTTATCATTTTGCGATAAACATCAGGTAAAACATGTAATTGCCAATAAAGAGTATGAGTTAAATGAAGTAAATCGTGATGCGCAAATACTTGCAAAGTGTGATGATAAAAATATTACGTTTACCCTCTATGAGGGAGGTGTAATAGCGCCTGTAGGCAGTGTTAAAAACCAAAGTAACGAAATGTATAAAGTGTTTACACCATTTAAAAAGCAGTGGCTTAAACAACACCAAGATACTCACTTTAGCTTATTACCGTGGCCTTTAAAAAAACAGCCGATAAATAACAACGCACAGGCCATTAAAAGTGATGGCAGCTCAGAAAAATGGCCGGTTGATGATGAAAGCTTAGCAACCATTGTTGATAATTTTATTTGCGACAAATTAAGTAGCTACGACGATCAGCGTGATATACCCAGTATTAAAGGCACATCGGGTTTAAGCCCTTATTTAGCTCTGGGTATTATAAGCCCTAAGCAGTTACTGGTTAATATTCAAAACCGCTACCCAGATATTTTAACAATATCTAAAAGTAAAACTTTTACTTGGGTAAACGAGCTTATTTGGCGCGAATTTTATCGTCATTTAATTGCGCAATTTCCTAAGCTTTCTCGTGGTGATAACTTTAACGAAAAGTACAATGGCGTTAAATGGCGTAAAAACGAGGCTGAGTTTAAAGCCTGGTGTGAGGGAAAAACAGGTTACCCACTCGTTGATGCAGCGATGAGACAGTTAGTTCAAACCGGCTGGATGCATAACCGTTTAAGAATGGTAGTTGCCAGCTTTTTGACCAAACATTTATTAATTGATTGGCGTGAAGGCGAGCAGTTTTTTATGCAGCACCTTATTGATGGCGATTTAGCCTCTAATAATGGTGGTTGGCAGTGGGCTGCAAGCACTGGCTGTGACGCGCAGCCTTATTTTCGCGTATTTAATCCTATCACTCAAAGTGAGCGCTTTGATCCTAATGGTAAATTTATACGTAAATATTTACCGGAGCTTGAAAAAGTGCCAGATAAACATATTCATTTTCCTCATGCTTATTTAGCGTCAATAGGGGCTGATAAGCAATGTTACTGGCCGGCAATCGTAGATCATAAAGCAGCTCGCGAGCGTGCAATAGCTGCATTTAAGGGGTGATATGGAAACAGCATTACCGGTAGCAAAATTTGTAGAAATATATCAACAACTCGATAAATCAAACCTGCATTTGCTTAATGATATTTACAGCGAGCAAATTAAATTTAAAGACCCAATGCACGAAATACACGGGCTAAGCGAGCTTACCCGATATTTTTCTAATCTATATAGTAATGTTAAGCATTGTCAGTTTGATATTAGCGACACGTACGAGCGTGATGATAAAGCATTTTTGTATTGGACTATGCATTACGCCCACCCAAAACTGGCTTCTGGCAAAACTATATCGGTAGAAGGGCACAGTAAGCTGGTATTTAAAGAAGGTAAAATTATTAACCACCGCGACTATTTTAATGTCGGTGAAATGTTATACAAGCATATTCCCATTTTGGGTGGCGTTATAAATTACATAGATAAACGAGCAGGGTAGCGATGAATATTTTAATTACAGGTGCAACCTCAGGTATTGGCGAGCAGCTTGCAATAAAGTACGCTCGGCAAGGCAACACCGTGATTGCTTGCGGTAGAAACCTTGAAAAGTTAGCTGAGCTTGAAAAACACACCAATATTAAAGCGTGTCAGTTTGATGCCACAGACCTTAAAGACATAAAGCAAGCAGCCCTGGGGTTTAGTGCATTTGATAAGGTTATTCTTAACGCTGGTAACTGTGAGTATGTAGATGATGCCCGTAACTTTGACAGCGCTTTGTTTGAGCGAGTTATTTCAGTAAACCTGCTGGCAATGGGCTACTGCCTAGAGGCACTATTACCAAAAATTAGTGCGGGCGGACAACTTGTGCTTGTTAGCTCAAGCGTTACGTATTTACCTCTGCCACGCTCTGAGGCTTATGGCGCATCTAAAGCCGGAGTAAGCTATTTAGCGAAAAGCTTAGCAATCGACTTAAACGATGTTGATGTTACGTTGGTGCACCCTGGTTTTGTTAAAACCCCCCTTACTGATAAAAACGATTTCCCAATGCCTATGGCCGTCACTGCAACAGAGGCCGCCGATTATATGATTAAGGGGATCAATAAACGCCGTAAAGAAGTTCATTTTCCTTATCGGTTTACGCTTATTTTAAAAGCATTACGTATTTTACCGTTACCACTTTGGTTACGTTTAGCAAAAGGATTAGCCCGTTGAAAAAAATAGCAATAATAGGTTCTGGCGTATCGGGTTTAACCTGTGCTCATTTACTGCATAAGCATTACGATATTACTGTATTTGAAAAAAACGATTACATTGGTGGTCATACCGCGACAGTAGAGATATCTGATGCTGGGGTTAAACGCGCAATAGACACGGGCTTTATCGTATTTAATGACCGCACTTACCCGTACTTTGAAAAACTACTCGCGCGCATTGGCGTAGACAGACAAGAAACACAAATGAGCTTTAGTGTTCATAATCAAGCAAGTGGTTTTGAGTACAACGGACACACCTTTGCCAGCTTATTCGCTCAAAAAAGAAATATATTTAGGCCTAAGTTTTGGCGCTTGTTAAGCGATATAGTTAAGTTTAATAAATTATGTAAAGCAATGCACAGCGAGCAAAACTACCCTAAAGATCAAACGCTGGGTCAGTTATTAGATACGCACGGCTTTAATGACTTTTTTAAATACCATTACATTTTACCTATGGGGGCGGCTATTTGGTCAACCAGCATCAAAGAGATGCAAAATGTAGGGGTTGAGTTTTTTGTAAACTTTTTTTACAACCATGGCTTACTTGATGTTACAAACAGGCCGCAGTGGTATGTAATCCCTGGTGGGTCTAAGCAATATATTAAGCCGCTTATTAAAGGTTTTGCAGAGCGGATAAAACTAAATACCGACATTGAGACGGTTACGCGTGTTGATAATAAAGTAATTATTACTTTTGAAAATGGCGAACAAGCTGAATTTGATAAAGTGGTATTTGCGTGTCACTCAGATCAAGCCCTTGCATTACTTGGTGATGCGACTGAGCAAGAACAGGCTGTATTAGGTGCAATTCCTTATACCGAAAACTCGGTAGTATTGCATACAGATACCAGTTTACTGCCAGATAGAAAAGCCGCCTGGGCTAGCTGGAATTACTTACTAAACGAAAATACCGACAAAGCAGCGGTTGTTACATACCAAATGAATATACTGCAAGGTATTGACTCAGATACACAATTTTGTGTAACCCTTAATCACTTAGAAGGGATTAACAAAGCAAATATATTACGTGAGTTTACTTATCATCACCCTGTTTTTAACGAAGCATCCATTGCCGCACAAAAACTCAAGCACACTGTTGATGGCCAAAATAATAGCTATTTTTGTGGTGCTTATTGGTATAACGGTTTTCATGAAGATGGTGTTCGCAGCGGGGTAGATGTGGCTAAGCAATTAGGTGTTGAATTTGAATAGCGCTGTATACTTAGGCGATGTAAGGCACAGGCGCTTTGCGGTAAAAAACCATCAGTTTAAATACCCGCTTTATATGATGTGGGTAGATTTAAAAAATCCGTTATTGCTTAATAACATTCACCCTATGTTAGGTACTTTTGGGTTTAAAGCACTGCGTTTTAATCAAGCCGATTATTTAAACACACTGCCAAACTCAGAGCCATTAAGTATTATTGAACGTGCACAGTGCCAAATAGAAAAACTAGGTGTTAAAGAGACGTTTTCGCATATTTATATGCTTGGCCAACTTAGGTGTATGGGCATTTATTTCAGCCCTGTAAATTTTTACTTTTACGGTAATAGCACCGATAACTTTAAATATATGGTGGCTGAGGTAAGCAATACGCCGTGGAATGAGCGCCATTATTATTTGGTGCCCTTACAAAAAAAAGTGAACTTTAAGAAGGCTTTCTCCGTATCACCCTTTATGAATTTAGATATGGACTACCATTGGCAGGTACAACATACAGCCGATAACACATTAATTCATATAGAAAATAAACGTGGGGATGAGTTGTTATTCGACGCGTCTTTACGATTAAAGCGAAGTCAGTTAACGAAGCAAGAAGTTAATAAATTATTAAAAAAATTTCCTGCGATGACTTTGTCTATTTTCAAAGGTATTTATGTGCAAGCACTTAAGTTGTTTATTAAAAGGGTTCCTTTTTTAGGTCATTCAGGAAAACCTTAGTATAGTTAAACAAGCTTAGTTGCGGGTAGTGATACAATTATAAAGGGTTTAAGATGGAAAAAGTCTCAAGTATAAACTGCCAAGAGCAAACTGGTTGGTTTACAAACTTATATAAAAAGCTAGTCACCAAAGCCTTTGCAAGTATTGAAACAGGCCAAATAGTGTTAGTTGAGAACAGTCGCTCAACAGTATTTGGTCAACAACATTCAGACTTAAAAACCACGATTACCGTTAACGATACTGCCATGTACAAAGCATTTGCGCTATCTGGCAGTGTGGGTGCTGGTGAGTCTTATATTCTTGGGCAATGGTCGTGTGATAACTTGACCAAACTCATCGAAATTTTTGCCATAAACCAAAAACAACTAGATGCTTTTGAAAAAAAATTCTCGTTTTTTAGTGGCCTAGCCCACCGTTTTAACCATCTTAAAAACAGCAACTCAGAATCTGGGTCGAAAAAGAATATCGTTGCACATTACGATTTGGGCAACGATTTATACGAGTCATTTTTAAGCGAGGAAATGCTCTACTCCTCCGCTGTTTATCCATCAAAAGACGCTTCTCTTGAGGATGCTCAACAAAACAAGCTGAAACAAATTTGTGAGCAGGTAGAGATAAACGAAGGCGATTCAGTTATTGAAATTGGCACAGGCTGGGGGGCGTTTGCTATTTACGCGGCCACACATTACAACTGTCATGTGACCACAACAACGATTTCTGATGAGCAATATGCCTATGTTGAAAACAAGGTTAAACAGTTAGGACTTGAAAATAATATAACTTTGCTCAAGCTTGATTACCGTTTATTAGAAGGTCAATACGACAAGCTTGTATCAATAGAGATGATAGAAGCAGTAGGACATGAATACCTACCAAGCTTTTTTAAGCAATGTAATAGTTTGCTTAAAGAAGACGGTGCAATGCTCATCCAAGCGATTACTATTGGCGATCAACGTTATCAACATTATTTAAAAAACTCTGACTTTATTCAGCAGTATATTTTCCCCGGTGGTTGTCTGCCTTCAATTAATGAGATGAGCGAGCAAATTAAAAACAATACCGATATGGTTATTCACACTGTAAGCGACATAGGCGCGCATTATGCTAGAACACTAGCCGATTGGCGCACACGCTTTATTGATAACTGGCACACCCTAGACAGTGACAAGTTTGATGAGCGTTTTTACAGATTATGGTTATTTTACTTTGCTTATTGCGAAGGCGCTTTTAGAACGCGAGCAACCAGTACCGTTCATTTAACGGCGCGTAAACCACGTTTTACCAGTCAAAATGACGAAATTGCCCTTAATTATTAATTTTGTGCTTTTTCAAACAGTGTGGTTTTTATCACTGTTTTTAGAAGCTCAATCTGTTTTATACACCTCTGGTATTGTTGTGCTTATGTTTGTTTTATCAAAGCAGCATAAGCTCGACGCGTTGCTTTTAGTCAAAGCTTTACCAATTGCGCTGTTATGTGAATACCTTGCTGTGCAGCTAAACCTTTTGGAATTTAAAGTATCCCCTTTTCCGCTTTGGTTAGCCTTGCTATGGGCAGCATTATTGCTTTGCTTAAACACATCAATGGCGTTTATTACTAATCTAAAACTTTGGCAAGCCTATTTAGTGTGCTTAGCCTTGGCGCCAATTAGTTATTATTCAGGCGCTCAATTTGGCGTGCTTAGTATTTATTCACCTGTGTGGATGTTTTGGCTTCTGTACGGCGCACTGTGGGCTGCTGCCTTTACATTAATTCTTATTATTAACCAAAAAATTAAAGCGATTATAAATTTTAGCAAGCAATAACAGGAGCTTGTATGAATATCACCGCAAAAATATGTGCAATAACGGCCACAATGATTATGGCTACTTTTTTTACCCCATTGAGCTTTAGCGAAGAGCAAACTGACTTTAAAAAAGTGGGCGAGGCGCGCATGGAATATTTATTTTGGGATGTTTACGATGCAACGTTATATACCCGCTCAGGGAGTTACAAACAGGGGGCGCACCCAGTTAAATTTACGCTCACCTATTTGCGAGACTTTGCAGCAAAAGACATTGTTAAAGCCACTAAAGAGCAATGGCAGCATTTAGGTAAAAGTGACTTATCTGCTAAGTATGCTGATAAATTGCTCGCTCTTTGGCCAGACATTAAAAAAGGCGAGTCGTTAAGCTTACAAACATCACCAAGCGGTCAGGCTACTTTTTACCATAATGATAAAAAGTTAGGTGAAATTAGTGACTCGCAATTTGCCAATCAGTTTTTAGCTATTTGGCTAAGCCCAAACACCTCAGAGCCAGCACTTAGAAAACAATTATTAGGGATTTAACATGCGCAATATAAATAAATTTAAACAGCTATGTATTTTAATGGCCGCATTATTTTTAGTGAGCTGCTCCGCGCCAAAAGTAGAGCACTACAATAGCAGCAACCCAGAATTTGATTTTAAAGCGTTTTTTAGTGGCGATTTGAAAGCATACGGCGTTGTGCAAGATTATAAAGGCGAACTCACACGTAAACTTGTTGTCACTATGAATGCGCGCTGGAAAGGGAACGAGGGCGTTATAGAGGAAGACTTTGTGTATGACGATGGTGAAACACAAAAGCGTATTTGGTATGTCACCCTTAATGACGATAATAGCTTAGTGGGACGTGCTGATGATGTGCTTGGCATTGCAACCGGTAAAAGCGCAGGCAGTGTGTTTCATTGGAACTACAATGTGGCCTTACCCTATGACGGCAGTACGCTTGAGGTAAATTTTGATGATTGGATGTACCTGGTTACACAATCGCGCTTGATAAACCGAACGTCTATTGTTAAGTTTGGTGTCGAGGTTGGGGAAGTGACCTTAGTTATCGAAAAAATATAGAGCAGTGTGTTATTAAAAGTGTGCCTTTTGTGTACTTAAATTAAGTTTTAGTTAACCCAACACGCTGTATTTTACCGAGAATTATTAAAATTTTACGCATTTTCGAAGTATTTAAGCAAAAAATGCAATTTGCTGTTGCTAACTCCTTAAAAATGCATAAAGATAGGTTTTGCGAAGGCAAAATAATAACGAATAGGAATCTAACAATGAATAAAGCTCAATTAGTTGAAAAAATCGCTACTGATGCAGAAATCTCTAAAGCTGCTGCTACACGTGCACTTGACGCGTTTACTGGCGCTGTAACTTCTTCTTTAAAAGAAGGTAATTCAGTTGCATTAGTAGGTTTTGGTACTTTCTCAGTTAAAGAACGTGCAGCACGTACTGGCCGTAACCCACAAACGGGTGCTGAGATCCAAATCGCAGCGGCAACTATCCCAAGCTTTAAAGCAGGTAAAGGTCTTAAAGACCAAGTAAACCCTTAATTGGCGCTTTACAGAATTTTTTAAAAAAGAGCTATTTAGCTCTTTTTTTTTGCCTGCATTAAAGTAGTGAGCTTACCTAAGCTTATTCTCACATGCCTAATTAGGTATTAATGCAGGGCGTTGTAAGGCAAGGCTTAGCATAAAAATCCCTGCTAATTGCTTAGCAGGGATTTAATATAAAACGCTTAACGTTTAAGCTTTAATTAATTACGCTTTTAATGCTTTATCACCACGGCCGATCCCTACAGCACCAGAGCGCACCACTTCAATAATGTCGGTTTCATGGCGTAGGGTGTCTAAAAACGATTCTATTTTGTCTGTGCTGCTTACCAGTTGTAAGCTGTAGCTTTGGCGTCCCATATCTAAAATAGCACCTTGGAACACATCTACCACGCGTGTAACCGCTGCACGGGTGGTTTCGTCTTGGGCAAATACTTTAACAAGTAATAATTCACGTTCGATGTGACTCATTTCGGTTAAATCAATAATTTTAAGTACATCAACTAATTTATTAACTTGTTTAGTAATTTGCTCAACGATTCTATCATCACCCATAGTGGTAATGGTGATACGTGACAGTGACTCATCATCAGTAGTGCCCACTGTTAAGCTATCTATGTTGTAGGCGCGCTGTGAAAAAAGCCCAACAATGCGAGATAAGGCTCCCGGTTCGTTTTCTAATAAAATAGATAATATACGACGCATTATGCTTTTACTCCTTTACGTAACCACATCTCATCAATGCCACCTAGTTTAATTTGCATTGGGTATACATGTTCTTTTTCATCTACGTTAATATCTAAAAATACCAAACGGTCGTTAATGCTCATGGCTTTATCTATAGCAGGTTGTAGCTCATCTAAAGTATCTACCTTGATGCCTACATGGCCATAGCTTTCAACAAGTTTTACAAAGTCAGGTAATGAATCCATATATGAAGATGAATGGCGACCGCCGTAAATCATATCTTGCCATTGGCGTACCATGCCTAATGAGCGGTTATTTAGCGAAACCACTTTTACAGCCAAGTTGTACTGTAAGCATGTTGATAGCTCTTGAATATTCATTTGAATAGAGCCATCGCCGGTTACACACACTGACTCTTTATCAGGAAAGGCAAGCTTAACACCCATCGCTGCTGGTAAGCCAAAGCCCATGGTGCCTAAGCCCCCTGAATTGATCCATTGGCGAGGGTTTTTAAATGGATAATATTGCGCTGCAAACATTTGGTGCTGACCCACATCAGAGCTTACATATGCGTCACCATTAGTGGCTTTATACACTGCTTCTATAACAGCTTGAGGCTTTATTTTGTCGCCATCGGTGTTGTAGCTTAGGCACTTTTGCTCGCGCCAGCTAATAATTTGTCGCCACCAATCCTCTTGTGCACTGCGATCAATTTGAATGCTACTTTTATCTATGCCGGCTTGCAGTTGCTCCATCACTGTGGCTAAACAGCCCACAACTGGAATGTGTGCTTTAATCGTTTTAGAAATAGAGGTCGGGTCTACATCAACGTGAACGATGGTTGCATTAGGGCAAAACTTTTTAACATTATTGGTTACACGATCATCAAAACGTGCTCCCAGTGCTAAAATTACATCGGCATTTGCCATGGCTTTATTGGCTTCAAGCGTACCGTGCATACCCAGCATACCCACGTAATTTGGGTGAATACCCGAAATACCGCCTAAGCCCATTAATGTATTAGTGATAGGTGCATTTAGCGATTCAACTAAGCGGGTTAATTGCTCAGAGGTGTTAGATAAAATAATACCGCCGCCTGAGTATATAACCAGTTTTTTTGCTTCTAAAATTGCGGTAACTGCTTTGCGAATTTGTTTAGAGTGGCCCTTTGTATTTGGGCTGTACGTTCTAAGCTCTGTTGTTTTAGGGAAGTTGTACTCAAACTTAATAGCAGGGTTAAGCATATCTTTTGGTAGCTCAACAACAACGGGTCCTGGGCGGCCAGTACTTGCAATGTAAAACGCTTTTGCCAAAATAGCCGGAATTTCTTCAGCGCTTCTGCAGTTAAAACTATGTTTTACAACCGGGCGAGAACAGCCAACAATGTCAGTTTCTTGGAATGCATCGTCACCAATCAAGCTAGTAGGTACTTGCCCCGATAATACCACCATCGGAATTGAGTCCATATAAGCGGTGGCAATACCTGTAATACAGTTAGTTGCGCCAGGGCCTGAGGTAGCAAGTACAACACCAACTTCGCCAGTAGCACGGGCATAACCGTCAGCCATATGGGTTGCGGCTTGTTCGTGACGCACTAAAATATGTTCAATGTCTTCTTGTTGAAAAAGTGCATCGTATAAATCTAAAACCGACCCACCTGGGTAGCCAAATATATACTTAACCTTCAACTCTTTTAATGCCTGAACAACTAGTTCAGAACCATTATATTCTTGTTTGCTCATCCTCATTCCTCTGTGTGCTGTTTATGCATAAAAAAACCCCCGCGTAGTGCGAGGGTTTTTAAAAAGCAATTTCACTTTTTAATACATCCCCGCTGGGCTTATCACTAAGACCACTACGAGTACGATTAAAAGGTGAAGTTGTTTTATCATAATTGTCACTTTATAAAAAGCAAAATGCTGCTTTAGATTAAAAATTCTATATGGGGTTATTTTTAAGGGTTTTACGTGCTTATGTCAACCTTGAAAGGGCTGTTTTGGATTAAAATTTCAAATTAATTTGTTTTCATACTAAAAAGTTGCACGCTATTTGTAGTTATATAAAAAATATGAAGAAATTATGCTAATTTTACCGAGTAACCATAATCGGTAAATAGGTGATTTGAGGGCTGTGCTTAATGCATATATTAGGTATGATAGAACAATAATTTATCTGGGGAAGATACAGTGAAAAAAATAATATGGCTTGGCTTATTTCTTTGCAGCCTAAATCTTAACGCAGCAAATACCAGTGCGCATGACCCAGGTATTATTAACAAACAAAGAATAGAGTATTGGTTAAATAAACGCGCTGATGCCCAACAAACCACTAACAAGCCAACGGTTGAAAGCTACTTAGCGAATACTGCACGGCTTAACCCTTCGCAGTTAAAACCTGTTTCTACCATGAAAGCCCGCTTAACCGCTAAGCAAGCCAATAAGCAGCTGCAATATGCAAGTGCGGCTAGCCCTAGCAACGCGCTAAATGAGGTTAAAGTACTGGCTATTTTAATTGATTTTCCTGATTTAAAGCACGATGACAATCAGTTAGTTGATGATGATACCGATATGTATTACGAAAATTATACAAAGGAGCATTACCAACAATTGCTTTTTAATGAGGGTGGGTTTGTTGGCCCTAATAATGAAACGCTTAGCAGCGTATACGATTATTATTACGACGCATCAGGTGCTAGCTTAACTTTTAGCGGGCAAGTATATGGGTGGGTTAGGGCAGACAGTAATGCAAAAATCTATGGTGAGCGCGTAGGTAACACACGCGATATAAATGCCCCCGCACTGATAAAAGAAGCAGTCGAAAAAGCCACTGCACAATTTGATATTGATTTAACGCAATATGATTTAACAGATTTAGATGATATTGACGGCGATGGCATTATCAACGAGCCAAACGGCATTATCGACCATGTTATGGTTTTTCATTCCAGTATTGGTGAAGAATCCGGTGGAGGCTATTTAGGCGTTGATGCAATTTGGTCTCACCGCTACTACGTATTTGATGAAAACAGTGAACCTGTCAGTATTGCGGGTAGTAGCGTTAAGTTATCGGGTTATACGATAAACCCAATAGATGCCAGCATAGGTGTCGTTGCGCATGAATTTGGTCACGACTTAGGTTTAGCTGATGAGTACGATTTACAGTCAAATACCGTGGGTGAGCCTGTATCGTCTTGGTCAATAATGTCTACTGGTAGCTGGGCTGGTGGTCCTAGGGGGTCGCAGCCCGTTATGTTTAGTGCACAGGCGCTTGAGTATTTACAAAACAGATACCGAGGCAATTGGGTGAGCCAGCTTAATTTAACCCTGGAGGAAGTGAACAGCCAGCCTCAGCAGTCGCTTGTTTATACTAGCTCACTTTCTCAGCAACAAAGCCAAATTAAAGTGACACTTGCGCAGCAGCTAGAAAAATTTAAAACCCCGGTTGAGGGTGATTTTCAATTTTACTCTGGTACAGGTAACAATCTAACACACACGCTTTCACAAACCGTGACCTTACCTGAGGCGGCTACACCACTGACTCTTAGCTTTGTAGCTTACTACAGTATTGAGCGCGATTATGACCTTGTACAAGTAAAGGTAAATCAAACTCCATTAGCTGGTAATTATACAATCGAGACAAACCCTTATTATGGCGATATAGGCCCGTATATAACTGGTGATTCGTTTTTACATGCAGATGCGCAGCAACCTAATGGTTTTTTAATGCATGAGTTTGATTTAACACAATATGCAGGACAAACCATTACATTAAGTATTGAGTATATTACCGATACAAACACACAGTATTATGGTTTTGTAGCCGATGATTTAAAAATAACAAACAACAATACTGTGATTTGGCAAAATAACGCAGAGCTGTCAGAGTCTACCTTAGCGTTAAATGGTTTTAGCCGCGTGAGTAGTTATATTTATGCTAAACCAGCCCACTACTATATACAGCTACGTGCGCACAGAGGTGTGGATGTCGGCTTACAAGCAGGGCAATATTCACCGGGAGTTTTATTGTGGTATAGCAATAGTGCATTTGATAACAACAACACAACTGATCACCCAGGGGGTGGTTTTAATTTAGTGGTAGATGCGGATCAAAAGCCAATTTATCGCGGTACAAGTAGCACCACACTTGCAGATACACCTATACAAGTACGCGACGCTGCATTTAGTTTATATCAGCAAAGTGCAGGTTTAGGCGATCAAGACTTGGCTGCCATTAGTGAGTTTAATGATCATTTTGATTACAGCTTTACGCAGCAGGCTGAATCAGGTGTGGTGCTTACTCCCCAAGGGTTCAACTTTGAAATAGTCAGCCAACACCCTGAAAGTGAAACAGCAGAGCTTTTGCTTAGCTATGATGCGCTACAACAAATAACCACAACAGTAAACGAGGCAACCGTTAGCTTTAATGTAGCCGGCTTAAAGTTAACCCCCACAGATACATTTTTATGGGATTTTGGTGATGGGCAATCGAGTACTGAGCTAAGTCCTACACATACCTATGCCGATTACGGCACCTATAGCGTTACCTTTTCGGCAATGGGTGAGACGACTACGCAAACACAAACTAAACAAATTAGTATCACAAAGCCGCTAGAAATTGAAAATTTAACGTATCAATTAAACGGTGCGACTTTATCTGCTCAAGCAATCGTAACTGGCGGTGAAGCACCTTACAACATGAGTTGGCTTATAGATGGTGAACCCGTATCGCAAACTGAGAACCTAGATTACCAATTTAGCTACTCTGGAGATTACACCCTCGCGTTAATAGTAACTGATACGCAAGGAATAAGTGTTAGTCAACAACATGCTTTGAGTGTTAATGCACCGCTGCAATTAAGTACACGCCATACGGCAAATAACTTAGCGGTACAATTTAATAGCTCACCATTAGGTGGTTCTGGTAATTATACGTATAGCTGGGATTATGGCGATAGCAGCCCACTAGGTATAACGCAAAACCCAAGTCATAATTACCAAGGTGCAGGTAGTTATACAGTAAAACTTGTACTCACAGACAGTCAAACCAATGAAGTTATAAGTAGTGAGCTAACAGTCTCGGTACAAGAAGCACAAAGTGAATCGTCATCAATTGGTGGGGCAATAGGTTATTTAATTGCGCTATTAGTGATAAGTGGGTTTTACCGGCGTATCAGCAATAAAGTTTAATGATTTGTGAAGTAATACCAATCGACTTAAATGTCTAATAACTTAACACCAGTGGTATAAAAGGTGATGCTCGCTGCATTAAAAATTCTATTTAAAATAAATAGCGTAGTTATGCCAAGTGATGTTATCAGCAAAGGTTAAAATACAAAAAAGCCAGCAATATGCTGGCTTTTTAGGCTTAAAACATGTCTTGTCCTGAAATGTGTTTACACATTTAGGACTTATTTTATGAAAACCACTAAAACTAAAGACGTTAAGCGTACTCAGCGAGATTATACATTAGGCTTTAAATTATCTATTGTTGAGCAAGTA